>DATGQJ010000550.1:0-7827 GCA_035304265.1 Oceanobacillus sp. | reverse complement strand
GAAAATCTGGTCGGCGATTTCCTGATTCGTCAGCCCTTGAACCATCAACTTCAGGATAATACGCTCTCGTTCGGTCAGATTGTAGTTCGGCGGGGCAACACGCGGTTGCACCGTCAGATCGATCAATGCCTGCGTCGCTTCAGGAGCCAGACTTGGCATCCCGGCATACGCCGCGCGAATCGTCTCTGCCATCTCTTTGACCGAGATGTTCTTGAGCATGTAGCCGATTGCCCCGGCTTGCAGCGCCGCCTGCACCAGATCACCATCTTTGGAGCTTGTGAGCATGACCACCCGTGTGTCAGGATACAAGCTCCGAATCGAGCGCGTCAGTGTCACGCCGTCCATATCCGGCAGCATCATATCCATCAGGATGACCTGAGGCTTTACCTCGCCGCAAACGCGGAGCGCATCTTGCCCGTTTGCCGCTTCGCCTACCAGAAGCAGATCGTCGTAGCCATTCAGAAAGGTAGATAGACCACGCCGAACAATATCATGATCATCCACAATCATGACCCGGATGGTTTCAGTCATGTGTATCTTGCCGTTATATTCGAGTGACTTGAAGGCGCGTTCCGCCGCCCGGAACACTGGAAATGTAAAAAGTCGCGCCGATAGCTTCCGCCCGTTCGCGCATCACTTCTAATCCAAAATGCGCGGCTGGAACACGGGTGGGATCAAAACCACAGCCGTTGTCTTCAATGCTCAGATCAAATTGGTTGGCATCTGAACAGAACCGCAGCGAAACCTGTGTGGCAGCGGCATGTTTCGAGATGTTGTTGAGTGCCTCTTGTGCAACGCGATAGAGGGCGATTTGCTCGTCTACCGAGAGTTTGCCACCCACGTGAATGTCTGTCACCACCTGTATGTGCTTGCGGCTTTTCAGCGATTCGGTCAGGTTTTTCAGCAGTTCCGCCAGATCGCCGTTCACAAGGGCAGGCGGGCGAAGTTCCACCAGCAGCGAACGCATTTCGGTCAGGGCGCTGCGGGTTAGCTGGTGAAGTTCGTCGAGATTGGTTTCGACCTGTTCGGGTTCACGTTTCCAGAGGATCGGCAGCATTTCGGCGATCACGCTGGCGGAAAACAAGGTTTGCGTGACCGAATCATGGAGTTCACGGGCGAGGCGTTGACGTTCTTCCAGCGCGGCGAGCGCACGCGCTTGTTCTCGTTCCATCTGTGTGGCGCGTTCACGCTCGATAAATAACCCGATCTGACTGCCTACCGTATCCAGCATCCGCAGCAGTTCTCGATCAGTCTGGCGTGGTTGGCGGCTGAAGAAGGTCATCGCACCGATCACCTCGCCTTCCATGCGTATAGGAATGCCCACACCGGCACGCAGTCCATCGCGTTCGGCGATTCCCGCCCGTAGGAAATTGGAATCGACCACAACGTCCGTCACCCACACCGGTGTTCCGGTCTGCCACACTCGCCCCGGCAGCCCTTTGCCAGCCGCGAAAGTCATACCCCAGCCGCTTCGCTCAAATGTCGGAAAGCGCGAGGTGGGAACACACCATGTCGCCGCGCAGTGCAGCAGATTGTCGGCGCGATCAACGTGCCAGACCTCACCAAAATCCCAGTCAGTAGTTTCGCAGATGGCTTGCAGGATGAGAGGAAGCGCAGTTTCTAACTTGGAGGAACGAACGATGATCTGAGTGATGGCGTGTTGGGTCGCGAGATATTGTTCCAGTTTCCGGGCACGTATTTGATTGGTGCGATCCGTCTGCGGAAACGTTCTCCCGATTCGCTGCCCTGAAAACCGTGCAGGCATTGTCAGTGCCATCGTGACCTCCAACCGTAACCCGTGATTTCACCTGAATAAATCTTCTTCCAATAATCTTTGGTAGGGTCTCCGTTTTGGAGTGGTTTGTACATGCCCCTGCTTCATACAATTCAAACAGCGAATAATTTGATTGCAATCCTATGCCGCTTGTTCGCGAGTCACAATGTAAATGTTGACCATTGTATGCGCACGGTTTTTGTGGAGATTGCTAAATTTAGAGAGCACAAGTTTGGCAGCACCACTATCACCAAAGCACCGGAGCGCGTGGTCGCCATCGGCTATACCGAGCAGGACCTACTACTGGCTGTGGGCGTCCAGCCCGTCGCCGTGCGTTACTGGTATGGAGATGAGAACAACGCTATTTTTCCGTGGGCGCAGGACAAGGTGGAAGGCGAAACGCCTATCGTCTTGAATATGCCCTATGGCAATCTGAACTACCAAGCAATCCTTGCCCTTGAACCCGACCTCATCAGCGCTGTTACGGCGGGAATCACGCAGGAAGAATATGAACTGCTGTCACAAATTGCCCCCACTATCGCTCAATCGGGCGATTACATTGACTTCGGGATGCCGTGGCAGGAAGCCACACAAATGGTTGGTGCTGCACTGGGCAAACGGACACGAATGATTGGGCGTATCCGGGCGTGCGATACTCTACCCTTCTCGCTTATACGGCTTGAGCAGCGCCGCCGGGTAAGAGGCATTCCGTCCGGAGAAAGTAAGCGCGACGATGGTAAACAGATAGGGAAGCGCAAGTAAGGCTTCGTAAGGAAGCGGGATGCCTTCTGCCTGCAAGCGCAGTTGGAGCGCCTGTAACCCGCCAAACAGCAGCGCACCCGCCAACACTTTGGTGGGCTGCCAGTTGCCAAAGATGACGATGGCAATCGCTACCCAACCACGACCATTGATGATGCCGTGAGTGAATGCGCCAAGCTGCGCCAGCGACAGAAAAGCGCCGCCCAATCCCATCAGAATGCCGCCTAGAATCAGGGCGATATAGCGCATTCCATACACGTTGACGCCTGCCGTATCAACTGCCTCAGGATTCTCGCCAACCGCCCGCAGTCGCAGCCCGAAGGACGTTCGGTAAAGCAGCCACGCGATCAGAGGTACAAGCAGCAGGGCGAGATAGGTAAAAGCGTACTGGTTGAAAACTGGCGCAAGCGGCGTTCCAGCAAACAGCGTTAGCTGCGGGAAGGATTCGTCTAAGGACGGCGGAATGCTAGCTCCCCCGTAAATAATCCGAAAGCTGAACAACGCCAAGCCACTTGCGAACAGTGTGATCCCCAATCCGCTGACATGCTGATTCAAACCCAGCGTCACGGTCAGTAAACCCATCAGCAGGCTCAAGAGGACACCCGTCAGCACCGCCGCCAGCAGCCCTACATAGAGCGAACCGGAAAGCTGTGCAGCGACAAATCCGCTGAATGCGGAAAGCAGCATGGTTCCCTCGATGCCCAGATTGAGAATCCCTGCCCGCTCAACGATCATCTCGCCGAGTGCGCCATACAGAATGGGGGTCGAAATACGCAGCGTCGCCCCAATAAGCGAGAGCAAAACTTCCACTACACTTTTCTCCGAATTCGGTATCGCGTGAGCAGCAGCGTCGCCAGTGTCACCAGCAGCAGCACCGCCTGAATCACTTCACTCAGATAAACGGGCACATCCAGTTCCCGACTTGCCGACAATGCGCCACGGTTGATCAGCGCAATGAACAGCGCTGCCAGTAACGCGCCGGGTGCGGTCAAAGCGCCCAATGTGGCGACAATAATGCCCGTGTAGCCAAAGCCGGGTGAGATTGACCCGATCAGGTAATAATGAATGCCCGCAACTTCCCCTACCCCGGCTAATCCAGCGATGCCACCGCTGATCAATGCCGCCAGCAGTGTCATACGGCTGACACGAATACCCAGAAACTGTGCTGCCTCGCGGTTGTATCCGGTTGCTCGCAGTTCCAGCCCCAATCGTGTCCGCGCCATCACCCACCACACGACCAACACGACGATGATGGCGACAATAAATCCAAAATGAACCCGCGAGCGCGGGATGATCACGGGAAACTGTGCGGCAAGCGCAATAGTCGGCGACTGGGGCCAGCCGCTTGCCGGGTCACGCCATGGACCATTAAGTAAAGCACTCACTATGAACAGCATGACCGAATTGAGCAGCAGTGTCGTCACCACTTCGTCTACTTTCAGACGTACTTTCAGCACGGCGGGCAGTAACGCCCACAGCATTCCGGCGACAAAGCCTGCCAGCAGCATCAATGGGATGGCAACCCATGGTGACACCCCATCAAGCTGCGTGCCCATCCACGCGGCGGCGATCCCGCCTGCGTAAAGTTGCCCTTCTGCGCCGATGTTGTAATAACCGCAGGCGAACGCGACCACGACGGCGACTCCCGTCAGGATAATCGGCGTCGCCATCATCAGGATGTCCCAGCGGGCAGAAGTGCGCGTCAGCGGATTGATGAGCAATTCGTAGAACGTCGAGAGCGGATTTGCGCCTGCCGAGATAATCAGAACGCTCACCAGTAGAAAGGTGATCAGGATGGCGATTAACGGGATCAATCCGCGCATCCAGAGCGGCGCGGGGGCACGTTCAATTCGAAACATCTTTTGACTCTTGATTCGCTGCGCCAGTCATCAGCAAACTGATCTGGTCGATGTCTACGGCGTCTGCCGTGAATTCACCAACGATTTCACCTTTGTACATCACAAGAATGCGATCACTGAGTATCAGGATTTCGTCCAAATCTTCCGAAAGCAGCAAAATCGCCGTCCCGCGCTGCTTTTGTTCGACCAATTTCTGATGCACATATTCGGTTGCGCCTACGTCCAAGCCGCGCGTCGGTTGGGCGGCAATCACCAGATCGGGATTTGGAGACAGCGTTCGCGCGAGAATCACCTTCTGGATGTTTCCGCCAGAGAGCGTCCGTACCCGGTCATGTGGCGACGCTTTAATCTGGTATTCCTCAATCAGCCGCTTGGCATGTTGGACGATTTTCTGATGCTGAAGATGTCCCATTGCCGTAAACTGCTCTGCCTGTTCCAACATGAGGTTATCGGCAACGCTGAGATCGCCTATCACGCCTTTCAGCCGATCTTCAGGAATGCGGGCGATTCGATGGCGTATGCACTCGCGCGGATCACCAAATGCGACAGGTTTCCCCTTCACACATACACTTCCACTGCGCGGTACTGCGGTGCCCGTCAGGATACTGACCAATTCGCTCTGTCCATTACCTGCCACGCCTGCGATGCCGACGATTTCGCCTGCCTGTACGTGCAGCCGCACGTTGTTCAGCACACGAACGCCACGCTTGTTATCCAGAGTCAGGTTATCGACTTCCAAAGTGACATTCGGCAGAGGACGGTGATCGGTGTTTCGGACGGCCTGCACGGTCTCACGCCCGACCATCATCCGCGCAAGTTGGGGGGCGTTGGTCTCATTCGTCTTCACCCTCCCCACGACTTTGCCGCTGCGCAACACCGTCACTTGCTGGCTGATGGCAAGCACTTCATCCAGTTTGTGGGTGATGATGATGACCGAAAGCCCTTCTTTCTGAAGCCCACGCAGGATGTCGAAGAGTCCCGCTGTATCACGCGGCGTCAGCACTGCTGTCGGCTCGTCGAGGATCAGGATGCGGCAGCCGCGATAAAGCGCCTTGAGAATTTCGACGCGCTGCTGCTGCCCAACCGAGAGATCGCCAACCAGCGCTTTTGCATCGATCTGAAAATGGTGTTGTTCGGCGGTTTGCCTGACCGTTCGCTCGATCTCGTCATGATTCAGCCTTGCGCCCCGTTCGTAGCCGAGGACGACATTCTCCGCAACGCTGAATGTAGGCACGAGCGCAAAATGCTGCGAGACGAAACCGATGCCGTGCGCGATGGCATCCGCGGGCGATTTGAAGCGTACCGCCTTGCCGTCGATGGTGATCGTCCCTGTGTCCGGCTGATACAAACCGTAGAGGATTTTCATCAACGTGCTTTTGCCAGCGCCGTTTTCACCCAACAGGGCGTGGATTTCGCCGCTCTCTACGTCAAGATCAATACCGTCGTTGGCGATCAGCGAACCAAAATGCTTGCTGATGCCGCGCATTTCCAGTATAGGCATGTGATTGGCTCACAGGTGGATTCTCAAGGGGCAAGGCAACGCGCCCTGCCCCTTGATATAGACTGAAGTCAACAGCATTATTCGCCAATGGTCGCGTCGTCGGGTACCAGCGCCCCCGACGGAATGTCTTCGTCGATGTCCACGCGGAACAAGCCGTCGATGATTTCCTGTTCGCGCTCTCTGACCATCTCGATCAATTCAGGGTCGAGTGTCTCTTCAAAGTCATGGAACGGCGCGAGGCTGGCTCCTCCCAACCCCATCATCGAGAAATCCTTCAAATCCAGCGCAGTGTATGACCCGGCAAGCACCTGCTCGATCACGAAATCGATTGTCGGCTGCATGTTCCAGACCGGACCGGTGATGACGGTATCAGGCGCAAGTTCATTCTGGTCGCTCATATTGCCGAAAGCAAGCAGTCCATTTTCGGCTGCTGCTTCGATCACGCCGAATCGCTCTGCGAACAAGATGTCTGCACCAGCGTCGATTTGCGCCAACGCCGCTTCCTGTGCGGCGGCAGGATCGAACCAGCTATTCAGGAAAGTGACCAGCACTTCCGCATCGGGATTGACCTCTTCCACCCCCTGCACGAAGGCGTTGATGATACGATTGACTTCCGGCACAGGGTAACCGCCAACAACCCCAATCACATCGGTCTCGGTCAACGAGCCAGCGATCAAGCCACTTAAGTAAGCGGGTTCGTGAATCCAGTTGTCAAAGACCGAGAAATTGGGCTGCGAAGGTCCCAGCCCCGAACCAAACACGAAGGCGATTTCGGGATAGTCACGAGCAACCCGACGCACCGCTTCCTCGTTGCCAAAGGCGTCGCCAAAGATGATGTCAGGTTGCAAATCCTCGGCAACTTCGCGCAGCACGATTTCCATATCGCCGGAGTAGCCGATTTCATCCTGCCACTCATACTCGATGCGCCCATCTTCCTGTGCCGCCACCAGCGCCGCATGAATCACACCATCCCAGGGTTCTTCAATGGGGGTCGCATATGCGCCAAAGACCAGCAGCGGCTCATCCTGTGCGCCTGCTGAAATGCCGAGAACCATCAATGCTGTCACCAGTAAGAAAATAGCAACCTTTTTCATGCGTAATCCCCTTCCATGCGTTATAGTCGTAAGAAATCTTAATGTGTCTACTATAGATCGAAAAGTACGATCCCAACAAACCCAACCACGAGATTTTGTAGCTTTACACCAATTCTATCAACGAGGTATAGCTGTGATCGACATTTTGCTGCGCAATTGTCGCCTACAATCGGCTTCCAATCTGGTAGATATTGCCATCCACGACGGCAAAATCATCCAAATCGCCCCACAAATCGACAACGCCGCAAGTGAAGTGATTGACTGTGGCGGTAATCTGGTCACGCCGCCGTTTGTCGAGTCGCACATTCATCTGGATTCGGTGTTGGCAGCGGGACAACCCCGCTTCAACCAGAGCGGAACCTTGTTCGAGGGCATCCAAATCTGGGGAGAACGCAAGGGGTCACTCACCCGTGAAGACGTACAGAAACGAGCGCTTGAGGCGCTGAAATTGATGGCAATGCATGGCGTCCTCTACGTTCGCACGCACGTCGATGTGACCGAACCGCGATTAATCGCGCTGGATGCGCTGCTGGAACTGCGCGAGCAGGTGCGTGACTGGACGACGGTACAAATCGCCGCCTTCCCGCAGGATGGCATTTACTCGCGCCCTGAAAACGAAGGGCTGGTGGAAGAGGCGCTGCGGCGTGGCGCAGATGTGGTCGGCGGCATCCCCCATTACGAACTCACGCGCGAAGACGGGGTGCGCTCGGTACATCGTATCTTCGATTTTGCCGAGCAGTATGACCGATTGATTGACATCCACTGTGACGAGGTGGATGACGACCAGTCACGCTTTCTCGAAGTGATCGTTGCCGAAGCCATCAAGCGTGGGAACGGAGA
>DATGQJ010000549.1:0-10068 GCA_035304265.1 Oceanobacillus sp. | reverse complement strand
TAAGAAAACCGATCTTTCTCAACGAAAGCCGGAAAGGTGTCTTTACAAGAACGGCTCAATCCAAGATATATCGCGGCGGGCGTCGGTTGTATTGCCGCCGTTGTTTTGCTGTTCATCGCCTTAAAGCCCGGCACTTATCGTCTACATGAAGTGGTCAATGGCGCGGAGATTCAATTCTCGGCGGATCGTGCGTGGGTTTCGTCTGGGAGCGAATGCGTCAACGTTACGTGGACGGTTGAGGGTATTCGAGAGGTTTTTGTCGATGAACAGGGCGTCATTGGCACAGGGCAGATAGAGAATTGCCAACCCCTCACCACCCAAAACCGCCTTCGTGTGATCTTTCAGGATGGACAGACGAAGGAATATAAACTCGATATTCGCCTTACGCCTTTTTTGAATACTCAGAGCCTGTTCTTGATCAGTATCGCCGCTGTCTTGCTGGGCATCGCTGCGGTGCTGGTTTCTCCACGATTGAGCAGCACGTTTTCACCAGTATTTGATCGCCTGAATGTCTGGATAGATCGCGTCATCGAATCGGACTTGCTGGCGTGGCTCATCGTCTTGTTTGGCGTGCTGCTGCGCCTCAATCAATATCTCTATAACAGGGCGATCTGGGGCGATGAAGCCGTACTCGCGCTGGTCGTCATCCCTCGTTCTTACCTCCAGCTTTTTCAGCCGCTCGATTTCGATCATGGTGCGCCGATTGGCTTCCTGCTGTTAGAGCGGCTTGCAATGGATTTGTTTGGTACGGGTGAGATGGCGCTGCGCCTTGTGCCGTTCCTTGCCAGCATAGGGGCGATGGTGATGTTCTTCATCGTCGGAAGGCGTTTCCTGCCTCGTCCCGCCCTCATCCTTGCCTTGCTCTTCTTTGCCGCTTCCGGACAGTTGATTTACTACGCATCGGAATTCAAACAGTATGCGCTCGATGTTCTGGTGGCACTTCTGGCGTGCTGGCTGTTTCTGCACATGCGCGGCGGAACTTATATGTTCAGAAATCAGGTCATCTGGGGCGGGTTTGGCGCAGCGTTGCTCTGGTTCTCTCATCCGTCGGTATTTGTGCTTGCCAGCGTTGGCATGAGCCTACTCTATTTTTATCGAAACGAGGCGCTCCAATACTGGCGGCAGTTGTTTTTTATAGGCGCGTTATGGGGAGTCAGCTTTGCGCTGAACTACTTGGTGTCGCTTCGGCACATTGGAGCCAGTGAGTATCTGGCATCGTTCTGGCAGTTCGGTTTTGCGCCACTCTCGATTGCCGAAACCCCCGGCTGGCTGCTGGAACGGTTCACCACCGAGCTTGCCCAATCGACGTTCCTCTATTTTCCCCAGATCGCAGTGATCGCCTTTATCATCGGCAGCAGCGCGTTCTATAAATCGGATAAATCGGTCTTTCTTTTGTTGATTTTACCTGTCGCCTTCGCGCTGGCGGCTGCCATCATGCGGCGGTATCCATTCGCGCACCGCCTGATTCTATTTTTACTGCCATTCTTCGTTCTGCACATTTCGATGGGTCTCTACACCATTATCGAGAGAACGACGCTCACCCGGTTAGCGCGGTTGGTGGTATACGCGATCCTCTTATTTCCCGTTTTCAACGTCAACAGCCAACAGCCTTCTTTCGACCCCGATATTCGTCCCGCACTCATCTATATTGGTGAACATATGCGCGAAGGCGATTCGATTTATCTTCACGGCGGTATAAGCGCCATTTATCTGTATTACGCCTCGCTGTACCAGCTTGAGTTCGAGCGCGAGATCGACGGGCGCTACGATTTTCTGGAAAGTGACCGATTCGATTTTGATCAGGGCGAACGTGTCTGGGTGTTCCGGCGTGGCATCAATACCGATGATCCAGACTGGCAACTCACGCTGGATTACTTCGATCAGCACGGCGAAAAGATAGACGAGACGATAACGGCGGGTGGCAGTGCGCATTTGTACGTGATGGGCGAGTAGAGCCTATCTGAAAATTCGGATTTTCTTCCATAGAGTTCCCGTCGGGCGCACACGTAGGTGTGCCCCTACAAGACCCGTTGGTGGGGAGGGGCAGACCTGCGTGTCTGCCCTGCACGTATCTGAAAATTCAGGTTTTCTTTCGTGTGAATTTTCAGACCCGCTCTAGGGCGCGTATCGATCCTGTCGTCGCTTTTCGCGTACAATGGACTTAAGCGATCAGCCGAAAGGATCTGCCATGCCACGCCTGTTTGCCCTGTTTTTGATTGTATTCGTGAGTATTGGAGTAATCCACGCGCAAGCCGACGACCTCGACGAAACTTTTGTGACGCGCGATGGCACGCTCAGTTTCCGCTACTCGTCCGAATGGGAGATCGAAGAAGAGGACGGAAGTGTCTATGTCGAAGACGACGACATGCTGCTTGGCATCTTTTCGTCGCTGACGCTTCCCGATGAGCCACCTGAATCCGCCGAGGAATTCGTGCAAATTTTCATCGACAACAACGAATCATACGAGTTTGAAGCAATCGACGAGATTCAGCTTGCCTCTGGTGTGACTGCGTTGCGTGCCGATTTTACTTTCTCCGGTCAGCCTGAAGGCACAGTTTCTTTTCTGCTCGGACTTGAAGCGGGCACAGGTTACGTCTTGATTCTCGCGAACGGCGATGACCAGAAAGCGCTGACCAATATCGTGTATGCGGTTGCCGATACAGTTGAACTGGGTGAAGCAGCCGCGAACGGCACAGGCTTGGTACTGGATCTGGGCGAAGGTTCACCCGACGACTGGACGGTGGTGGTCGATGCCATGCGCGACGCCGACTTGATCGATGGGGATGGTGAACTGCTGTTTGAAGCCGAAATGACTTCTACCGTTCTGGGCGGACCCTACAACATTAGCGACGACAGTGTATCGACCTATCCCAACTCCGCAGGTGGGGCGCTGTTGAGCTTCCGCCCCGGCAACGAAACCAACCACGTCTGCGGCTTTGTGACGCGGGTGGTTATTGGCGAAGAGGGATTCGATCAGTTGTTGTTCATCGGTGTGGACGCTTTCGACGTGCTGCTGGTAAGCCTCGTGCTTGAAGATTCCGCCGAAGACATTGCGGAAGTCCCTAGCGGTGTGCTGTTCCATAACCCGACTTATTTGCACTATGTTCTGAACGACAACCTGCTGACCGTGTTCGTGAACGGCGAAGCTTTGATCGAAGCATTGGAAGTTCCACTGCCGGAACCCGATAGCAATGGCGAGGTTGATCCGGGCGGCGCTGGCGCGGTGCTGGAGATGAGCTGTGTGATGACCAGCGCATGGATTTACGGATTTGAAGCAAGCTAAACCTGTGTACAAAAAAGGGATAGACGCTGCCGTCTATCCCTACAATGTGTTGATGCGTTGAAACCTTATTTCGCCATTTGCTCGGTTTCAACGGCAAGCGGGATAGTGATGTGGAACGCCGTCCCTTTGCCGAGTTCGCTTTCCACGCGGATTGTGCCGCCGTGCTGCTCAACGATACCCCGTGTGATGGTCAAGCCGAGACCCGTACCGGGTTGCTCCCGCGCCGCCGGATTCTCGCTGCGGAAGTAAGGCGTGAACAGCTTGGAGATGTCTTCCTCGCTCATGCCGATG
Source organism: Oceanobacillus sp. (assembly GCA_035304265.1). Classification (GTDB taxonomy): domain Bacteria; phylum Chloroflexota; class Anaerolineae; order Aggregatilineales; family Phototrophicaceae; genus Flexifilum. Next base: position 6,494 of record DATGQJ010000549.1, on the reverse strand, counting down.
CCCGTATCGCGGACGGTTGCCAGCAGCGAAGGCGGCAGCGGGCGTCCTTTTGCGTCGCGCAGGTCATCAGATGTGCTGGCGCTGACCGTGATGGTGCCGCCCGCCGGACTGTACTTGTGTGCGTTGCTGATCAGGTTGGTGAGCACCTGAATCAGACGATTTTGATCGGCGTTGATCAGCGGCAAATCCTCCGGGATGTCGAGGACGAGTTCCTGCCCCTTGTCCTGAATCTGCTTCTGAAGCGGGCGCAGCGTTTCGGTGACGATGGTGCGGAAACTGACGGGCGCACGCTCGATGCGCAGGTTGTTGGTTTGCAGTTTGGTCACGTCGTTGAGGTCGCTTACGAGCGTGTCCATACGCTCGGCATTGAAGCGGATGGTGCCGAGGAAGGACTTTTGCTGCTCGCTTAAGGGACCAACTGCGCCGCCCAGCAGCACGTCCGAGTAGCCTTTGATCGACGTAAGTGGGTTCTTGAGTTCGTGCGCCACGAACGAGACGAATTCGCTCTTGCTGGCGTTGGCGCGGGCAAGCTCGTTGTAAAACTGCGCGTTGGCGATGGCGATACTGGCGTGTTCGGCAAGGCGCTGCAAGAAGGGCATCACAGCGAGTTTGAAGCGCGGTTCTTTGTTGGTTTCCAGTACCAGCAGCGCGTTGATCTGACCGCCCGAAAGCATGGGGATGGTGATCTGGCTCTTGCTGTCGCGCAGGCTTGGCACGTAGTCGGGGTCGATGGTGACATCCGGCACGAGGTCTGCCTGTTTGGTGCGGATGATGCGGCTGACGATGCCGCGATCAAGGGGCCACAAATTCCCTTCGGCGTTTTCGGGTATATCTTCCTCGTCATAGCCGAACTTGTAAACCACGTCCAGCTTCGGCGGATCACCGACGACGATGCCAAGCAACCCGGCTGTCGCGCCGCTGTTCTCCATCGCCCATTCCACCGTGATTTCGGCGACTCTGCTCAGGTCGAGCGAACGGTTGAGTTCAAAGTCGATACGCTCCAGCGTTTCAAGCTCGCTCACACGCTGGCTCAACTGCAAGTCGGTCATCTGGAACAAGCGGGCGTTTTCGATGGCGACGGCGGCTTGTCCGGCGAAGGTGGTCAGCAGTTCGGCATCGTCGTTCGAGAAGGCTTTGTTGTCCTTTTTGTTGAGCAGTTCCAGCACGCCGATGACGCGGTCTTGGGTGATCAGCGGCACGGCGATCACGTTATTGGTGCGGAACGCGCCCTTCGAGAGTTCGCCACCCCAACGCGGATCGTTCGCCACGTCGTTGACGATCACCATCTCGCCCGTAGCAGCGACTTCGCCCACCAGCCCTCGGTTGGCAGGGAGGCGACGACCAATCAACTCTTGACCGGAACCGCCGTAAACCACGCGAAATTCGAGGTCGCCGGAACCATCGTCCACCGTAAGCAGCAGCGATCCGGCTTCCGCTTCGAGGATGTCGGCGGCGCTGGCAGTGATCAACTGGAGCAGTTCTTCGACGTTGGATTCCGATGCCACCAACTGACGGCTGATGTCGTTGAGCACCGAAAGCTGGCGTGCGCGGGCGTTGGTCTCGGCGAACAGGCGTGCCTTGTCGATGGACGTTGCCGCCAGCGCACCGATGTCGTTGAAAATCTTCAACTGGTCGTCGGTGTAGCTTCTGCCCAGTTGGGTTGTACCCGCTGCCAGCACGCCCAATGCCCGCGATCCGGCGAGCATCGGCACGCCCATCCATGCGCGTAGGTTTGGGTCTTCGTAACGAATTGACGCGCCGCGTTCCGCCAGTGATTGCGCGTAGTTGAACACACGCATCGGCTGCCCGGTGCGGATAACTTCGCTGTAGAGGTCGTTGCCGAGGGGCCAGCGGCGGTTTTCCTTGTCGCGGATACGCTCGTCGTCCTCAAGGAAGAAAGCGTAGTAAAGTTCGTTCATCGCCGCGTCGCGCATGACGATGTAGAAATGGGTTGCGTTGATCAGCTTGTCCGCCTGCGTGCTGATCAGTTCGAGCAGGTCGTCGAAATCGACGGTGAAGTTGACCGCCTGACTGACCTGACTGAGTACGTCGAGTTCGCGCACGCGGCGTTCTAGCGAGTCTACGACCTGCGCACGTTCGACAGCCACGCTGATCTGCGCGGTCAGGTTCTGGATGAAGCGCAGTTCTTCGTAACTGTAGCGCCCGGTCTTGGATAACGGCGGGCTGATAAGCACAAAGCCGTTCAACTGACTCGCGCCACGAAAGCCTGCGATCACCAGCGTTCGCAAAATTTGCAGGCGGGCGCGTTCCGCGACCAGCGAATTGGGCCACGGTTTGCCCGGTTCCAGATAAATCAGTTGGTCGCTGGCACGCAGCGCCTCAATCAGCGGGCTGGTGGGTGAGAATCGCACGTCGGTTGTCGGCGTGCCATCCGCGCCGCGCGAAGCCACGTAATCGCCGGTTTGGTGACTGGCGAGGAAGATAAAAACTTGCTCAGGTTGAAGCGTTTCCTGCAACTGCTGGCGATAGCTTTGCAGGATGGCGTTGAAGTTCGCCATCGAGGTCAGGTTCTGGGCGAATTCTTCCACACGGTTCTGATAGTTGATGCGGGTGCGGAAGTAGAGCCGATCAATGCGCTCCTGAATGCGCGTGCGGATGGGCACGAACAATACCGCCATCAGGAACATCACGATAGCGATCAAAATTGGGTCGTTCGCCCGCACGAAATCGCGCGTGATCAAGCTGGCGCTGAACACCAGCAGGAAGTAGCCGATGATCAAGCCGGACAGCATGACGGTATAGGTCAGCGCGTGGCTGATCACCTTGTCCGTGTCGAACGAGCGATATTGCAGCACCGAATACGCCATGCTGAACGCCGGAACGACGAGGAAGGGCATTGCCGCCGAAGTGTTCAACGGCAGCGGCTCAACTCCGGTGGCGCTGCGAATGAGGGTGTTGATCAGCCACAGAATGCTGACGACGAACGCCAGCACCACACCGATCAAGACGGTATTGATCTGGTCACGGACGGTGGCGTTGGTCGCGTTACGTCTGCGCCGCCAGAGGACGACGCTCCACACGAACGAGCCGGACAGTGCCAGTCCGGTAGCGAACAACAGCAGTGACGAACCGGATTCCGCGTCTGTCGGGCTGAGGAAGGCGTAGAGAATTCCCGCCGCGATAATCAGGCTGACGGCGATAGGCAGGTAGAAAATGCCCGGTTGTTTGTATGCCAGTGCGGTTTTGGTGGGGAAGACGAAGGCGAGCGCGACGAGCATCCCGCCCATCAACAGCGTCGCCACGAGCCACACGGGGATCAGCCGCCAACTGCTGTTCACGTCGAAGATACCGGTCATGAAGATCGACAGCACGAACAGGGTGATGGCGACCATTCGCGCCGCAAGCTGGTTCGGACGTAGCGCCAGCACCACAAGCCCGATCAGCAGGGTTGCGACGCCGGACGCAAAAGGCACGATGAAGAAAGCAAAAAAGTCGTTCTCAGGGAAATAACCAAGTGTATAAGTGACCGTACAGGCGACGCCGCGCTGCACCGGAGTATCGCACATTTCAGTGGCGGTGGTCGTGGTGCGTCCGCTGGAGGCAGGGCGGATGAACGACACTTGAATCGTATCGCCGGGGTCAATGTCTGCCATCAGCCGGACGAAATTCGCTCGTGCCGTGTCGAAATCGCTAGGCGAATCTGCGAGCTGCGTCCCGTTGATGCCTGTAATCTGGTCGCCACGACGTAGTCCGGCGGCGAGCGCTTCCCACGGAATCCCGGTCACGCTGCGGCTTCCGTCCACCATCATATTGCGGTTGACCAATGCGCCGATGAAGGTGGAGTTGCGCCACTCGAGGGCGAATGACAGATAGGCGATGGCAGCGCCGATTGCCACGACTGCCGTGAGCGCCGCAAGCGCGATGCCGATACGACTTGACATGGGCAGCGCCGCTGCTTGTGAGCCGTTTTGAGTGCTCACATTTACGTGCCTTGCATCAGAAGTTGCGGTCATGAGTCACTTGGCTGAAATATCACTTTTATAACGCGATAAAACGATTGTACCACTACTGGCGAATTTCGATTCATGACATTCGTTCTATCCTGTCGATTTGCTATAATGGAGATGAGTTTATATGACTGTTAACCCCCAAAGTGGGAGTGGTGATGCAGGCGATACGGGTATTGATTGCCAAGCCGGGGTTGGATGGACATGATCGGGGCGCGAAGGTGATCGCGCGGGCGCTGCGCGACGCCGGGATGGAAGTGATTTATACCGGACTGCGCCAGACGCCGGAGATGATCGCAGAAGCCGCGTTGCAGGAAGACGTGGATGTGGTCGGCTTGAGCATTCTGAGTGGGGCGCATCTGGCGTTGGTGCCGCGCATCCGCGAAGTCATGAACGAGAACGGGCTTCAGGACGTGCATCTGATTGTTGGCGGCATTATCCCCGACGACGACAAACCAAAACTACAGGCGATGGGCGTGCAGGGCATTTTTGGTCCCGGCACCAACACCGAAGATATTGTCAAGTTCATCCGCGAACTGGTAGCACCGGAACAAACGTGATGCGGGAACTGGCGCAGGAAGTGCTGAAGGGAAATCGTCGCGCGGTAGCGCGGATGCTGACCGCAGTGGAGAACGAGCGCGAGGGCGTGGAACAAGCCCTCGCTGTTTTGTATCCGCAGACAGGACGCGCATGGATTGTCGGCGTCACCGGTGCGCCCGGTACGGGCAAAAGCACACTGGTGAACGCGCTAACACTGGCATATCGCAAGCAGGGGAAGACCGTCGCCATCGTCGCGGTTGACCCCACCAGTCCATTCACGGGCGGCGCGATTCTCGGAGATCGTATCCGAATGCGCGATCTTTCCGGGGACAGCGGCGTTTTCATTCGCAGCATGGCGACGCGGGGTAGCCTCGGTGGATTGGCGCGGGCAACCCGTGATTCGGTTCGCGTGCTGGATGCAGCGGGCTTCGACCTCATCTTCGTCGAGACGGTGGGGGCGGGGCAAAACGAAGTGGCGATTGCGCGGATGGCGCATACCACGCTGGTCGTGGAAGCGCCGGGTCTGGGTGACGAGGTGCAGGCGATCAAAGCCGGAATCCTCGAAATCGCCGACGTGCTCGTCGTCAACAAGGCGGATCATCCCGGCGTGACCAATACCGTTCGGGCGCTGCGGACGATTTTTGAACTCGGACATCCGACGGCGCGGCGTTTCGTCAATCATCATGGGCAGCGGATGGAAGTTGACGAACCGAATGGGAATGTGTTGTGGATTCCGCCGATTGTGGAGACGGTTGCCGCCGAAGGCAAGGGCATTGATGATCTGACAGCGGCAATCGAGAAGCACCGTCAGCATCTGGCAGGGGGGCAAATGCTGGCGGATATGGAACGGCAGCAAATCGAGATCGAGATGGAAGATCGCCTGCGCGAAGGGCTGCTGCGCCGTTTGTTCGAGCGGGTTCCCGCCAGCGCGATACAAGACGTGATCGAGCGCGTGCAGGCGCGGTCACTCGATCCCCACACCGCCGTCAACGAGTTAATCGATCAGGCAGAGAAACTGGCATAAATTTACGTAGGGGCGAATTCCTACAAATACAAGGATTGATGCGATGGATATGGAGAGGGTGAATTTGGACGAGCGCATTCCCGGAACGACCTACGTTCCCACGCCTGAAGTTGACGATGCGCCGGTCAGTCCGCTGGGACGCATTATGCTGTTTTCGTGTACTGCGTCCGATTATCTGGGGCAGGAGATTGCCGAGCGACTGGATATTCGGCTAGGCAAGTACGAGCGTTCGATTTTCCCCAACGAGAATATCTTTATCAAATTGGGCGAGAGCGTTCGCGGTCAGGACGTGTACGTGGTGCAGACCATGTGTCCACCCGTCCACGACAATATCTGGGAACTGCTAGTGATGGTGGACACGCTCAAGCGCGATTCGGCGGCGCGAATCAACGTCGTCGTTCCCTATCTTGCGTATGGGCGTTCGGATAAAAAAGACCAACCGCGCGTCGGTATTGCGGCGCGAATGCTGGCAAACATCATCGAGACGGTTGGCGCGGATCGTTACATCACGATTGACCTTCATGCAGGGCAAATACAGGGCTTTTTCAACATCCCCGGCGATGCGCTCAAAGCCTTTTATCTGCTGTGCGATTATGTGATCAAGAAAAACATTCCCGATCTGGTGGTCGTGGCTACCGATCTGGGCTTTGCCAAGAAGGGGCGCGACTGGGCAGAGAAGTTGAAGACCCAGCTATGCATTATCGAGAAGCGGCGCGTCCGCAACGACGCACGTTCTGAGGCACTGACGTTGATCGGTGACGTGCGCGATAAAAACGTGCTGCTGGTGGACGACGAAGTGCTGACGGGCGGCTCGGTGGAGAACGCGGTCAATCTGGTGCGGGCAGAGGGCGCGAAGGACGTGTATCTTGCCTTCACCCATGCCTTCCTCACTGACGACGCCGACGGGCGTAGCGCTTCGTCGCGATTGGCAAGTTTAGACCTGAAGGAAATTATCACGACCA
>DATGQJ010000548.1:0-3193 GCA_035304265.1 Oceanobacillus sp. | reverse complement strand
ATCACACTCGCGATTACGCCTGCACTCGCGCAGACGGATACTGCACCCGCAATCGAAGTTTCGCCGGATACGGTGAACGCAGGCGACACGATTGAAGTGACTGGCACAGGTTTCACGCCCGGCTTGATGGTGAGCGCATTTTTAGGCGTGCCGGAAACCGGTATGCGGGGTGAACCCTTCACCAGTGCGCAGGTCATGGATGACAGCACGTTCGCGTTGAGTTTCACCATGCCAACGGCGTGGCCCAGCGGTGCGCCGATCACCGAGCGCGATCTGCTGGTGGTCATTGCAAGCGATTTTCAACCCATCGCCAGCGCCCCATTTAGGTACAACGTCTCGCTGGCAGCACTTGGCTGGCAGGAGCGTTACAACCCGACGTTCGATTTCAGCGTGCTGGTTCCGCCGGATTGGACGTTTGGCGAAAGCACAGAGGGCTTCGACTTTACAATGTCGGGTATGGAAACGGTGGCTCCTGTCGTGATCATGACGGTGAAGGCAGTGCCGCAGGACGTAAACGATGAAGTGATGTCGCTGGAGGAATACATTCAGGCGTCACCGGAACAGGGCATCAAGTTAGAAGGCGTCGCGGAAGTCGCCATCGACAGGCTCACCCCGATCATGACTGTCAGTGGTGAGGAAGGCTTCGTCGCAGAATGGACGGCTGAGAATGAAGCAGGAGAGATCGTTGCAACCGGAAAGTCGGCATACTTCGAGATCAGCCAATTGCAGGACGGCACTTTCTACCGCACCGTCCAGATCACCAGTTCCGATCCTTCGGGGTTGATCTTCTTCGATGCTGTGGTGGGCAGTTTCACACGGGGACACCAGCCAATCGACGCTTGCGAATCAGCGGGCGACGGTGTGGCGGAAACTGAACGCCTGATTCAAACGTTGTGCATCAACGGCGCGACGGTCATTCATGAAGGTGTGATGCCACAAATCGCGAACCCGATCCTTCATGCGCCCGGTGTGCTGCTGAAGGTGAACGGCGCAACCGTGCAGGTATACGAATATCCCGATGAAGCCGCCGCTCAGGAAGCCATCGCGCCGATTGCGCCCGATGGCAGCGGTATCGGTCCCGCGCTGATCGATTGGATGGAATCGCCGCACTTCTTCAGCACAGGTCGAATCGTGGTGCTTTACATAGGGGATGATCCCGACGTATATGCGGCGTTGGAAGCGGCGCTCGGACCGCAGGTTGCCGGAACGGTGATCTCGGAAAGTTCCACTGAGCCGACTCGCATCTCATGGGAAGAGGCGCGGGAGTTGATTCTGAGCGGTGAGGTGGAGTTCATCTTTCAGGCACATTCGCTCGAAGTGCAGCTCAACACCCGCGATGGACGGCGCTTCGTTACCACTGAGCCGAGAATCGACGAAGTATTTGCCGTGGTGGGCGAATGCGGCGATACCTGTCTGAACATCGGTCTGGCGACGGAATAGCAGGTGTATCAGTGCCATATAATCCCGTAAAAAAGCGGCAAAATTTGAATCCTAACGGGAACTGTTTGTCCTACAATGCCATCTATAAGGTGAAGCATAGTCGGAGGTAACGAGCATGTCCCGTATTTTCGCAACGATCACCATCGTGGTACTGATTTTCGTCCTTGTTGTTCCTGCCTTTGCCCGTGAGCATGTGCCATCGATCACCGACGGCACCAGCAACACGATACTCACAGTATCGCGGGGACTTCTGCCGTACATCGAGCAGGAAAATGTTTTCAAGTAAGCGTGACTGTAGGGCGTTCTGCTGAGCGCCCTACATTGGTTTCGCTCCGGCGCTTGAAACAGCGTCACTTGCAAGCCATCGGGCGATTGAACGCGAGCATTTCGATCTCCCCATGGCGTAACGACAGGCTCATGAACCAGCGTCGCGCCATGTTCCAGTAAGCGGGCAAGCGCCGCATCCACGTCAGGGACTTGCAGGGCAAAACGTATGTGCCCGCTCACCCGCTGCCCCACTTCAATCTGGTCAACCGCTGCCGCGTGGCTTTCATCAAAGAGTTCGAGCGTACCTCGCCCTAATTCCAGCAGCATCGCCCGCCCGCTGTCCGTCCACAATGCGGCGGGTTCGATTCCCAACCCTTTGCAGTAAAAGTCCACCAACCGTTCATACTCGGCTGAAGTCACGGCAACTCGAAGCTCAAGGACGGGGGGATTGGTCATAGGTTTATCTCCTTCCACAGTTGTAGGGCAAACGGCTGCTTCCGTATCTGCCCATACACATCAAAGATCGGTTTTGTAGCCTGCGCAATAATGCTGTTTTCCAATTAAAGACGGAGATCGTAGGGACAAGATATATCGTGTCCGTCGCCCATTCGTCGCCTGATTGACGGGAACGGACAGGATGCATCCTGTCCCTACATTTTCCGTATTTGATAATCAAATCGCATAATTACCCGGCTGACGAAAAGCGTACTGAAGGCGCTCCAAATCAGTCCCTTTAGCGGACTTTTTCCTCTGGTAGCCACACGGTTTTAACCTGTGGCGTGGGCAGACCTGCGTGTCTGCCCTTCGTCGGGCGAACACATAGGTTCTGATGGTCTAAGGCAACGGGCTTCCATCTTCCGCGATTCCCTGTACCGGAAGCGGCGTTGGTGGCAGTTCCTGATTAGATTTGATCTGATCGGCTTTTTCGCCCGTTCCACGCAGCGCCACAAGGAAGGGCAGCGCCAGCATGGTCGCGATGCCACCCGCCACAAATCCGGTGGCAAGCCCTTGCTCACGGGAGAGATAGCCTAATCCGGTCTGACCGACCACGCCGCCCGCGCTGCTCATCATCGAGTCGAATGAGATCACGGTTGCCCGCTGCGCTGAGGGAATGATTTGATGGATGTAGGACTGCTTGACCGGCGTGAAAATCGAGACGACCAGCGACCCTAGCAGGAACAAGCCAACCGCAAGCCAGAAGGAACTTGCAAGCCCAACGCCGATGGTCGCGGCGGTGTACACGGCGGCGGTGGCGATCAGGATCGTCGTGCGGAAACGGAAACGACGCATAAAGCGTGCGACCAGCCAGCCGCCAATGATTCCGGTGAGCGAAACCAGCGCGGCAACCACCCCCGATACCCAGACCGCGTCCGGCTGACCGAGCAGATCGAGAAAGTAAGGCTGTGTCGCGTAAAACCCCCAGATGCTATACAGCCCATGAAACAGCGTCGTGATCATGATCAGGCGCACAGGGCGATTGTGCCAG
>DATGQJ010000547.1:0-11436 GCA_035304265.1 Oceanobacillus sp. | reverse complement strand
TGAGCGGCATGAACTGACGCTGCGGGTGAAAACGCCCGGCTTTGCGCTGTATGCGTTTTCGTTCGTGGGCGGCACGAGCAGAGTAGAGTAGCTCGGCGCTTAACTGAAAGGGCGGTTGATGTGGCGATCAACCGCCCTTTTGAGTAAAAAACCACCTGCTAGCAGGTATTTGCAGGTAAAAGTTGGAAATTGGTTGGAGAATTGCGAACCCACCTGTAACCAGAAATGCACCATTATTCCAAATATTTATTCTAATCCTCGAGAATACGTACAACTTTCATTTCTTGTACTTGTCAAAAAGACCACTTACATTAAAGAATATAAGTTATCTGTAGGTAGGAATTAGTTTAGTTGCTTAACAGGAATCGAAATGAAAGTATTACTTGACACAAATATCATTATACATAGAGAAGCCAGTAAGGTTATTCGTCCTGAAATCGGAAATTTGTTCAATTGGTTCGACCGTTTGCGCTATCAAAAATGTGTACACCCTCTATCTATAACCGAAATCAGAAAACATCAGGACCCTAATGTTGTTGCTACCTTTGAAGCAAAAATAGCGAGTTATTATGAACTAAAAACTGAAGCACCAGAGACGCAAGAGATACAAGCGATACGTAAGAAGTATGATCAAAACAACAATGATTTTATTGATACTTGCATGTTAAAAGAGGTTTTCAGTAAAAGAGTTGACTTTCTCATAAGTGAAGACCGAAAAGTACATGACAAAGCGAGTGCGCTAGGAATCGCGGATAAAGTCTTCACAATTGAGACATTTCTTGAAAGAGTCGTGGCTGAAAATCCAGACCTAGTGAATTATAAGGTTCTCTCGGTTAAGAAAGAGTATTTTGGGAACCTTGACATCAACGATCCTTTTTTTGAATCTTTCAAACAGGACTATAAAGGGTTTGACGACTGGTTCAACCGTAAGGCTGACGAAATTGCTTATATATGTAAGGGCGAGAACGATGAACTTCTTGCCTTTCTTTACGTTAAACCTGAAGAGGAAACTGAGAATTATAAGGATATTCAGCCGGAATTTCAGCCAAAGAAACGACTTAAAATTGGAACTTTCAAAGTTATTGCAAATGGATACAAGCTCGGAGAACGCTTTCTAAAGATTGTATTCGACAATGCAATGCTTTATCGCGTCGATGAAATCTACGTCACGATTTTTGATAGAACCGAAGATCAGCAACGCCTCATCGATTTAATTAAGGAGTGGGGTTTCACATTACACGGGAGCAAGCATTCAACGTCAGGTGAAGAGCAGGTTTTTACTCGGGACTTCAAACCTCGGGCAGATCTCAAACATCCCAACCTTACCTATCCTTATTTCTCTCGTAAAGCGAGAAAGTTCATTGTGCCAATTTATCCAAGATACCATACGGAGCTTTTCCCAGACTCTATACTTCGTACTGAGTCCCCACATGACTTCGTTGAGAACCGTCCCAACCGAAACGCGATAAGCAAAGTTTATATTTGCAGGTCTTGGGAGCGTAATTTAAACCCTGGCGACATCATTCTTTTCTATCGAACCGCTGCTGAAGGGCAAGCCGCCTACTACACCGCCGTTATCACAACCATTGGCATCGTTCAAAATGTATATACTCAAATTTCAGGTCTAGAACACTTCATTCAATTGTGTAGAAAACGCAGCGTATTTTCGGACGCAGAGCTAGCAGAACACTGGAATTGGAATCCCCGGAATCGCCCCTTTATAGTCAATTTTTTGTATGTGCTGACTTTTACTGAAGGTAATCGCTTAAACAGGAAATCTTTGCTAGAATTGAACATAATTTCTAATGAACCTCCGCGAGGGTTCGTACAAATAAGCGATGCCGCCTTCGAAACATTGATGGAGAAATCACATGCAAACCAGCGTTATATTGTCGATTAAACCAGAATTCGCTGAGCGGATATTCGAAGGTTCAAAACAGTTTGAATTCCGTCGAAGGGTATTCCGAAATCGAAATGTTAAAAAAATTGTTGTCTACGTTACCGCGCCCGTCAGTAAAGTGATCGGCGAGTTCGAGATCGACGATATCTTAGAATTGGAGCTAGAACATCTCTGGAATCAGACAAAAGACTACTCCGGTATTCCAAAGGAATTTTTTGACGCATATTTCTGCGGTCTCGAAACCGGATATGCAATCAAAATTGGTAAAACCTGGAAGTATGAGACACCTTTGGAGCTATCTGCGGATTTCAATATCAAACATGCACCACAGTCATTTGCTTATGTGAACCATTGAAACATGTCCCCAGTGGCGATTACTCGCCGCGTTTCCACGAAAAACGGTCCAAAATGCCGTCCAAAATGACCACCTTTCGCCACTGTTCTATGCTATGCTGCAAATGCCAGCACAGACAGGTGAGACTCTTACTGTTGCAATTCGGGCATCAAAAAAGGTGAACGATTTGTAACAGTTGGCGGCAGTCATGGCGACAATGGCGGCAGTCGTGACCCTGTTTTGAGGGGAAACTGCCGCCGCCGCCACAAAAAAACATCACTGACGCCGCCGCCGCCACAACACAATCTCACACTTTTGTACAGCGTGGGGAAATTGACAGGTGGGGCACGGTTTTTTATACTCTGCCCATCTCCTTCTTACGCACCGGAGCGTTCATTGTGCGCCGCCTGCTGATTATCCTTCTGGTTCTCATCTGTCTCGGCACAGGGTATCAGCCGTCATGGACACAGGGCGAACGCCGCCCCCAACCCGGCGACCCGCCCGTTGCCGCGCTCATCAGCATTTCCGCGCCGGACGCAAACGGCGTCGTCACCCTCACGGGCGCATCGGGCACGGTGTTCCCAAGCGCGTATCTGGCGGTGCGCAACCTGTACACGCAGGACACCGTGTTCGTGCAGGCAGGGGTCACGGGCAGCTTCACGGCTTCGCTGTTCGGTCCCGGCAACACGCCGTTCCTGATCGTCCCTTCGACCAACGCCCCGCCGCAGCCGCCGAACTTCCCCGGCTCGCTGCCCGGCGGTCCCGGCACGATTGTCTACGGCAGCGCGTCCAACGTGCCGCCCGAAGGCGAAGTGACAGCGATTGCCATTGACGGCGCTCTGGACGACTGGACTGAACTGGTCGATGCACTGCTCTACGACGACAGCCCCGGTACGGTCTATGCCCTGCGCAATCAGGAGTCGCTCTACGTAGGGGTCGCCATCGACGGGACATTGAACAGCGCGGCGCACGTCTCAGTAGACATGCGGGCAGACAACGACCTGTTCACCTTCGTCGTGCCGCTGGCGGTCACGGAAACGTCGGGCGAAGACCCGCAGATCGGCACGCGGATGCGGTTGGCTTCACCCGTCAACAGTGATCTGGGCGAATATCCGGCGACGGCGCTTCTGACGAGCAACGTATTCGAGGCGCGATTCCCGCTTGTGATTCCGCGCCGCTACGAAACGCTCTCCGTGACGGCTATCCGTTTCGATGGCGCGGCAGAGGATGCCATTGCCGACTTCGTGCTGGATGAGCCTGTCGCGGTGCGTCCCGGCGAAGTGGATGGCGTAGTGCGTTCCAGCAGCAGTCTACCGGAGGATGTGGTGACGTTCACGGCTGGCGGACGCGCCGATCTGGGCGTGTGGTGGGCAAATGGACGCGCAAACACACTGGCGCTCGAACCCGACGACACGCTGCAACTTGAACTGGACGTGAATCTTATCGCGGAGGAAATCCCGCCGGATTATCACTTCACGGCAGGCTTGATGCTTCAGCCTGTCGCCAACGAAGACGGCGCGATTGCCGACGTATACAGCAACAACGGCTGGTCGAACGTACTCACGCCGAGCGGACTGGCAATCGACAACCTGACCGGCACTATTCCGCTAGGTGAAGTGACCTCGCAGCCGAATCAGTACGTTTACGACGGCAACGGCGTTCGCTTCCCGCTGGATTTCGAGGTCACGCTGCCTGAGGATTTGCCATCGGGCTTGTATGTGCCTGTGATGATAGCTTCCGGTATAGAGATGCCTTCGCGCCTTCCGTTGGTGCTCAACGTCGGCGGCATTGAGGAAGCGACATTGCCGATGGCGCTGCTGATGAACCTGCCCAGTGATGGCAGTCGCGGCATTCTGCCGGAAGACAGTTCGGCGGCGCTCTCGAACCGGGTGCGTTTCAACAGTCCAACCTACATTCTGCCACCGGGCAATTACCCGATTGAGCCGTATCTGCCCAACATCCTGCCCAATCGCTACGACCTGACGCTGCCGCCGCTGGTGCCGTTCCTGCTGCCCAACGGACGCATGAGCGTGCAAGTGACGCGCCCGGATAACACACGCAACAACTTCAGCAACGTGGTGATTCAGCAGAACCGGCTTTCCACGCCGGAACGCAACGAAGCCACGCTATTCGGGCGGCAGTCTCCGGTGGACATCTACCGGTTGACCAGCGGCAACACCCAGCTTACGGCGTATCCGTTCAATCAATATGGCGAGTACCGGATCAGGTTGTCGGCAGAGATTGAGGACATCTGGGAAAATCGCTATACGGGCGGCGGCGAATACCGCGTGGTGATCGCCGAACCGCTGGATTTGACGCCGGGGGTATTGTCCGGCACGCCGTTCGAGGTGGGTGATACGCTCAACGTGGGATTGCACCTCGCACCCGCCGTTCCCGCAAGCGTGAGCATTCGCGTGCGGGTGTACCCGCTGCAAGGACGGATGATCGAGCGGACGTTTGAAGGACAGGCGAACCGCTTCGGCTATTTCCACAGCGACGATGAGCCGTTCGTGTTCGAGACGCCGGGCGAATACGTCATCGACTACGACGCCCGTTATCGCGCGTCCGATGGGCGTGAATGGGCGGCAAGCCTGCGCAGCGCGGGCGTGATCGCTTCGCCGGACAGCGGATTGATCGCGCATGGCTCACGCGGGCTGGCGGGATTGAACGATATGTCGCCGCGTCCGGCATGGTACAGCGTAGATGAATACCTCAACGTGCTCGGCACAAGGCTTCCAAATGTTCACCTGAATTCGCCCTATCACAGCGGCGACGTAGCATGGCTCGGCGAGGACGCGAGCAGCGGGTTACAGCCCGTAATTCGCATTCAGGACGTGATGGGCGAATACGCGAGCCAACTGCTCGAACCAGCGCCAGACCCGGAGATCATGCGGCTGCGGCGCGAGGGGGAACTGCCCGTCGAGATGCCGCCGAATTCGGCGCTGATGCCACCAGACGAGCCTTCGTATACCTACTACAGCGCGGTTCGTCCGGGTGTAACCGTCCGGCAGATGGTGATCGGCGGGGATGACGGTGGACTGACGTTCCACTGGGATTCCGATGATCCATATAACCAGCAGATTGGCGCGGGTGCGAACGGCGATCTGCCGGGTGACTACATGTTCTTATTCGGTGGCGCGGTGATCCGCCCGCTCAACCAGATCGCGTCCTATACTGCGCTTGCCGTCGTCACGGACGATGAGCGCGGGGCGCGAGTACATCCGCCGGGTCGCGGCGCAGATGGCGGCGATGATGGCGGTCCGCTGGTGACGGTGCGGGATGAACCCGTAGGGATGTTCTTCCACCCGACGGGAATACGCCCCGGCAACGTGCTGGTAGTCGGCGATACGCTGTCGGTTGCAGGTCAGGTTGCGCCGACGCTGCCTGCAAACGTCGCGGTCACGATTACGTCACCGTCGCGCGAAGTACGTTCATTCGAGGGCGTCGCCAGCGCGATAGGCTATTTCTACGATCCAGAGCAGGATTTCGCCGTCGATGAGCAGGGCGTGTGGACGATAGACATTCACGTGAGCTATTCGGGCTTGACCTCTGCCGGACAGATCGAGGAGCCAGCGCCGGAAGGCGGGGTACTGGGTGCGGAACTGGACGGACGTTTTCTGGTCTACGTGGTGCCGCCGGATGCGCCGCTACTCCAATGGAACGCGCAGTTGAGCGACATCACCATTCCGGCGGGACTGCCCTACAACTTCAACTTCCAAGTGCCGGATGGATGGAACAACGTGCGGGTTTACCGCACACTGACCATGCCCGGTTACCTGCTGGAAGATGGCGAACTGCGTCTGAGCGGGCGCAGCTACAGCTACCAGTACAACCCGACCAATTTATGGCTGGATTTCCCCAGTGTGGAAGTCGATGGGCGTACTACCGGTATCGCCGCATCCGATACAAAAACGTTGACGATTACGATGACAGGGGTGGGCGAAAACGGCAACCCATTGATCAGCACGCGGGTGTTCACGATTATGCATGATCGATTGATCAGCCTGACCGAATCGTAAAAGCGGATGAGTTGTATGATAGGTGGATGGGTTATCGGTGAAGTCACCGCCTCTCCCACACACGCGGAGCGGGAATGTTATCGGGAGCGTTGGAGTTAAGATGTCAGACTCACAGCGGCGCGGGATGGCTGCCCGCCTGATAAAAGGCAGCGCTGTATTTGGTACCGGGTTGGTACTGATACTGTTGGCAGTCTTTGTTGAGGTGCGTCCGTCAGTACAGGCGCAAATTCTTCCCAATCCGACGCCGCTGCCGCTGTACGCGCTGCCCAACCCCAGCCTGAACCGCGCTTACACCAGCGGCACGATGGCGCTGCTGCCGAGCGATCCGCGCACCGTCATTGCCGCCAATTCCCTGAGCGATTCGGTGACACTGTTCATCCCATCGTTGGGACGGGTACTTGCCGAAATTCCAGTGGGAGACGATCCGCGTGCTGTCACGTTTACGCCGGACAGCACACGGGCGCTGGTCGCCAACCGTTTGAGTGGCACGCTCTCGGTCATCAACGTGCTGGAGCGCGGCGTAACCGAAACTATCCCGTTGGACGGCATCTGGCCCTACAGCGTGGTGGCGAACGAACATAACCTCGCCTTTGTGTCTTTGATGGGCAGCAACGAGATCGTCGTCGTTGATCTGAGTACAAGCACAGTCACCCGACGCATCCCCGTACCCGATATGCCCGCCGGATTGGTGCTGTGGGGCGATTTCCTGTATGTGACCCACTTCTGGAGCGGTCAGATTAGCCTGATTTATCTTCCTCAGGGACGTTTGATTCAATCAGTACGGACGGGCATGGATACCGCCCTGTTTCAGGCGATGGAACCGGATGTCTCGCGAGGCGTGGCGTATCTCCCGCAAACGCGCCTGAACGCGCAGAACGTCGCTTTGACGTATGACACGACGGCGTTTCCGGTGGTGAACGTCCTCGATTTGCGCGATCTCTCGGTACGGCGCTCGGATCGGATTTCGCTGGATACGGCGGATCGTCCGGTGAACATGCCTTTTGCCGTCGCGCTGGATCGCTTCAACTTGCGGCTGTACGTCGCCAACGCAGGCAGCGACAACGTGTCGGTGATTGACCTGACGACGGGACAGGCACGAGGGCACGTTCCGGTGGGCGTCAACCCGCGCGGCATTCTGCTGAATCGCGACAATACGCTTCTGTACGTCCATAACGTACTCGACGGTACGGTGACGACTATCCAGACGAGCGATTTGCAGGTGCTCGACGTGCTGCCGATCACCAACGTGATGGTCTCTACGGACGTACTGCTCGGCGCTCAGGCATTCCACAGCGCACAGGATTCGCGTTTGAGCGCCGATGGGTGGTTAAGCTGCGCCACCTGCCACTTCGACGGGCTTTCCGACGGGCGCGTGTGGCAGGGCTTCGTGGATGGACCGCGCAATACCCCGCTGCTCTATGCGCTGCCCGAAACCGTCCCGTATAACTGGTCGGGGACGTGGGATGAACTTGCAGACGTGGAGTTGAAGATTCGCTGGTTGCAAGCAGGAGAAGGGTTGGCCGAAGGCGTGCCCAATCCGTCGTCGGGCGATCCGCATACCGGACTGTCTACCGATCTGGATGTGCTCACTGCATATTTGCTTTCGCTGCAACCGCCGACTTCTGCCCCTGCAATAAACGCCGAACTTGTGGAGCGTGGCGCGGAAGTCTTCGCCGAGCAAGAATGCGCCACCTGCCACATCGGGGCGGCTGGAACGAATTTGCAGAGCTATGACGTGGGGACGGGGACTTCATCACTCGAACGGCGCGGCACGACCTACGATACGCCGTCTCTGCGCTGGCTGTGGTTGAGCGCCCCCTATTTCCATGACGGATCGGCGGCAACGCTGCGGCAGGTCTTCGAGCTTCCCGGCACGCACCAATTGATTTACGATGTTCCGGCTGAAGACGTGGATGCATTGGTGGCATATTTACTGACTTTACCAAATTCACCTTGATGCAAAATAGAATTTAACCCTTGCTAAACTTTTGCGGAATTGCTATATTTATGATATTGATGATAAAAATTAGCAAAATTCTGCGATGGACGTTGGAGAACGCATGTCGGTGAGCGCAAGCGCCGCGATGTCAGAGTATTTGGCGGAGGCTTATCGTCTCGCCTATTATCAGGACGGCAATCCCTATATTTCGACCTCTGCGCTGGCAGAGGTGATGCACGTATCCGCCCCCGCCGTGACCCGCATGGTGCAGCGCTTGAAAGAAGCGGGTTATCTGGAACATGAACCTTATCGCGGTATCTCGCTGACTCCCAAAGGGGAACGCGAGGCGCTAATGAACATCCGCCGCCATCGTCTGGTCGAGGTATTCCTCGTGGACGTGATGAAATTCGGTTGGCACGAAGTCCACGACGCGGCAGACGATCTGGGCGAAGCAGTCACAGACCGCATCGTGGAGCGTATGGAACAGATGGCGGGCTACCCGCGCCGCTGCCCGCATGGTGAGCCGATCCCAACAGCAGAGGGCGTGATGCCGCGCGTGATAGATGACCCCCTCAGCGAAGTTGAAACCGGACAGGAATACGCCATCAGCCGCGTGAACACCCACGACGCCGACAAGCTGGCATATCTTGGCGAATTAGGGTTGAAGCCGGGGACGCGCATTCACCTCGTCTCTCGCGCCCCCTTCAACGGACCGCTGCAACTGCGCCTGAACGATGACATTCAGGTGATCGGTCACGAACTGGCGGGCGTGCTGCGGGTGTGTGCGCCAGAAGAATTCGAGTTGAAAGTGAAGTAGAAGAGGGCGAAAGTCCTCTTTTTTGTTGTATGACAGAGCAGAATTATGGAGAGTAGCTCATGATTCTCCCCTTTTCCCCGCTTGTGTGGGAGAAGGGGTTGGAGGATGAGCGGTGTCGCGTGCAGAATACGCTCCAGACAACTTTCATTAATTTTGTAAATAGTCTTTATGGAACATATAGCCTACCTCCACTTAAAATTTACGCTCTTTTGAGTGCCCATACGATATTTGTTGGTACAATTTCGCTTATCCGTATCATGTAAATGGTTTATAGGGCGAGAGGCTATGAAACGCTATATCATGGCTTTAGTTGCTTTAGTCATGTTCGGCATTGCTATCGCCCCGAAGATCGCCGAGAGTCAACTCGACGGCGACTGCCCTTCGGTGATACAAACGGCGTTGCAACGGGTTGAACGTATCTGCGCTGGTACAGGGCGCAACCAGGTTTGCTACGCCAATTCATGGACAGAAGCATTGCCCCAATCGTTCATCACCGATTTCTCATTTGAACTTGGCGACATCACCGATTTGATGAACATCCGCAGCCTGCGACTCGGCGCGATGAACACCAGAACCGACGAATGGGGGATGGTGCTGATGCGCCTACAGGCAAACGTCCCCGCATCAATACCGGGACAAAACGTGTTGTTCCTGCTGTTTGGTGATGTCGAACTCGAAGATCACTACGCCACCACCGATTCCAGTCCGATGCAGGCGATCCAACTTCGGACGGGCATTGGCGGACCCGGTTGCAGCGAAGCGCCACCGAGCGGATTGCTGGTGCAGACTCCGCATGGCGTGGGACGGGTACTGCTGCAAATCAATGGTGTGGACGTGAGCCTCGGCTCAACGGTGTTCTTCACCGCACAGCCCGGCGGCTTTATGACGGTGAGTACGCTCGAAGGCTCGGCGCTGGTTCATGCTGAAGGAGAGTGGAGCGCAGCATTGCCCGGCACGCAGGTGCGCGTCCCGATGTCTGAAGACCTTGAGCCTGCCGGACCGCCGACGATGCCCGAACCCTATCCTTATCGTGACATGCTGCTGCTGCCCGTCGAGCCGCTGGAGCGCGAGGTCGAGGTTCAGCCAGCGATGGACACGCCAGCACTGCAACTGCTTCGGCAGGATATTCTCGCGGGCGGACTTCCCGAAATCGGCAACTTCGATGCGCTGTCGCTCGATCTCACAGTGCCGAGTCTCGATTTTCTGACGACGCCCCTGCTCGACGGAGTGACAGGCGTTCTCGATACCACAACCACCACAGTGACGAACGTGGTGAACACGGTCAACAATACAGTCAATACCACAGTCAACACCACAGTCAACACAGTGAACACGACGCTCGATGGCGCTCAGGCGCTTACCAACGCCCTGCTTCCTGAACAGGTGGCACAACCCGTCAATCAGGTGGTGGATGGCGTCCAAACGACTGTGAACACCGTGACCAACGCGACAACCCAGACGGTCAACGCAGCCGTCGAAACGGTCAATGAAACCGTTGGAACGGTCAACGAGACCGTCACTCAGGTCGTCACGACCACGACTGAGACGGTCAACGAAGTGGTCAATACGACGACAGAAACCGTTACCCAGACGGTCAACACGGTTGTAGAAGAAACAGGCAATACGGTTGACCAAGTGGTCGATACGGTTGTCTGCTTGCTTCCGCTGCTCGGCAACTGCTAATCCGGGGTGGGTCACGCACCCACCCTTCCTTCCAAATTCAATCGCTGAAAAACGTAAATAATTGCTGACAATCGAACACCCCTGATATTCCTACGCTATAATTTGGCTGAAACTGGTAATAATGTGCTGTTTGGCACGGGTACTCTATGCGTCGATTGATAACGGTAATGCTTGCGTTTGGGATGATCTCCATCATCCAGACTCGCGATGCCGTGACCCAAACATCGGGCGTATGTCCTGCGCTGGTACAGAATGCCCTCCGACAGGTCGAAACGCATTGTGCTGGCACAGGACGTAACCAGATTTGCTACGGACATTCGATGCTGCTGGCAGAACCGCGCCCCGAAATCACCGACGTGTCGTTGTCTACCCCCGGCGATGTGACCGAAATCTACAATATCAGCCGTCTTCAGCTTTTCCCGATGGACATTGATCTGGGAGCGTGGGGCGTGGCGTTGATGCGGGTGCAGGCGAACCTGCCCGACGCGCTTCCCGGACAAAATGTGCTGTTCCTGTTATTCGGTGACGTGGAGCTTACGCCCGAAACCTCGACGGAACTGGTGTCCAACCCGTCTGAAGACGAAACACAGCAACCCATAAGCGCGTTCCGCTTGCGCAGTGGCATCGGTACTCCATTCTGCGATTCCGCGCCGCCAGACGGGCTATTGATCCAGACACCGCATGGTGTTGGACGGGTGGAACTGACCATCAACGGTGTAGATGTCAGTCTTGGCTCGACGGTAT
>DATGQJ010000546.1:0-3142 GCA_035304265.1 Oceanobacillus sp. | reverse complement strand
GGTAGAGAGCGCTTTCTTGAACCTCACCCCCCAACCCCCTCTCCACGCAGTGGCTGAGAGGGAGTCGAGCGAAGCGAGACGGGGGTGAGGTTGACTTCGCCTTTATTTGTATCAAGCATTCAGTTCCTTCAACCGCCGTTGTAGATACGCGCGTTCGAGGTTGTTCTCGCACAGCGCGAGTGCGCGTTCGTAGGCGTCTGCGGCGGCTTCTCGCTCGTTCGCGCGGCGCAGAAGGTCGGCGCGGGCAGCATGATAGGGGAAATAATCGTCCATCTCTTCGCTGAGATGATACAGCAGGCGGAGTCCCGCGTGTGTGCCGTGTGCCATCCCCAGTGCCACCGCCCGGTTGACCTCAATCACAGGTGAAGGCGTCATGATCATGAGGATGTGGTAGAGGTCGGCGATCTGTTTCCAATCCGTATCTTCCGCGCGTTTCGCTTCGGCATGGACGGCGCTGATCGCCGCCTGCACCTGATAGGGACCCGGACAGCGCTGCGCTAACGTTGCTTGCAGCAGCGCGATCCCCTCCTCGATTTCATCCTGATCCCACAGGGAGCGATCCTGATCTTCGAGCAGTACCAGTTCGCCCTCGGCATTGATACGGGCATGGCGGCGCGAATTGTGCAGCAGCATCAGCGCCAGCAAGCCCCGCGCTTCACAACATGCGTGATCGGGCGGCAGCAGTTCCACCAGCACCCGACCCAAGCGGATCGCTTCGCTGCATAATTCGTGCCGGATCAAAGTGTCTCCGCTGCTTGCCTTGTAGCCCTCGTTGAAGATCAGGTAGATCACTTGCAGAAGCGCTTCCAGCCGTTCAGGAAGCAAATGCGCGGGTGGAATCCGGTAGGGGATGCCCGCCTCGCGGATTTTGATCTTTGCCCGCGTCAATCGCTGCGCCATTGTGGGCAGCGGCACGAGGAACGCACGGGCGATCTCGGCGGTAGTCAGCCCGCCCAACGTGCGCAGGGTCAACGCGACCTGTGCTTCCTGCGCGAGCGACGGGTGGCAGCAGGTGAACATCAACTTCAGGCGCTCGTCCGGGATCGAGTCCATCTCGTCGTTCTCCTGCTGCTCATTGTTCAGAGATTGGAGGATGGAGGCTCGCTCGATAGTCGAGGCGTGGCGCAGACGGTCAATCGCGCGGCGTTTGGCGACAGTCGTCAGCCACGCGCCCGGATTTTGTGGGATGCCGTCGGTGTCCCAGCGGCGCAGCGCGATCACGATAGCGTCTTGCAGCGCATCCTCGGCAAGATCGAAGCTGCCAAGTTGACTGATCAACGCCGCCAGCACCCGCCCGTGTTCCTGCCGAAACGTCGCCTCGATGAGAGCGCGAGTCTCCATCCTCATGACCTTTAACCGAAGTCTACGATGGGGCGAACTTCGATAGAGCCAGTCTTCGCACCGGGAATCTTGGCAGCCCATTCAATCGCTTCGTCGAGATTGTTGCAGTCGATGACGTAATAGCCGCCAAGTTGTTCTTTGGTCTCGGCAAATGGACCGTCGGTGGTCGTCGTCTTGCCATCGCGCACACGCACCGTCGTGGCGGTTTTGACCTCGCGCAACGCCTCACCTTCGACGTATGCGCCGCTGTCACGCAGGGCGGCAGTGTAATCGAAGTATTCCTGATACTGCTGCTGTTGTTCGGCTTCCGACATTTGGGCGTCAATGGCTTCATCACCGTAGATCAGCAAAATGTACTTCATTGTGGTTTCTCCTCATGAACTATAGCACGGGTAATTGCCCGTCTACCGAAACGTCGGATGCACAATTGCCAGATCGACATACAAAATCCGGCTCTCATGAAATTCTCATAATTCACGAGATTAAACAAAAACAGGCGATCTTTTCTGGGAAGAGAGCACCTGCAATGTGCGGAAATAGACGTTATACAGTTCCATAGAAGTCAGGTGGTCTGCATGGTTGGTTGTCTACATTTTACGAACGGATGTTCACAAGCGCAATTAGGACATGTTCTGCACTCGACACCCCTCATCCCCCAGCCCCTTCTCCCACGCAAGCGGGGAGAAGGGGAGTCGAGCGGAGCGAGACGGGGGTGAGGTTCGAGGAAGTGATCTTCGCCTTATTTTTTTAATGGCATCAGGTGCATCCACCAGGGCAGACACCTAGGTCTGCCCCTACACGACATCTTTTCTTGAACTACGTGGCTATTTTGATGCGATAGTCCTGACTTACCATCAGCGAATGGTCATAGTCCGCAGCTTTGCGCCTTTCATGTTGATGTGGAATTTTGATCGCTTGACTTTCCCACGATGGGAAAGTGTAGAGTGGAAAAACCATGTTCAGAATCAGCGACTTTTCCAGATTCACCTGCGTCAGCACCAAGATGCTTCGGCATTATGACGACATCGGGCTGCTGAAACCCGCGCACGTCGATCCAGAGACGGGCTATCGCTACTATGCGGCGGATCAACTTCCGCGCCTGAATCGCATTATCGCGCTGAAATATCTCGGCTTTTCGCTGGAACAGATCGGCAAGCTGCTCGACGAGCGTCTGACCTCAGAGCACATTGCAGGCATGTTGAAACTGCGCCGCGCCGAAATCGAGGAACGGTTGCGCGATGAGCGCCTTCGCCTCAGGCAAATCGAAGCACGGTTGCAGCAAATCGAGCAGGAAGACCAGCGCCCGCTGTACGACGTAATCGTGCGCACCGTAGAGCCGCAGTTGATGGCAACCACTCGCGCTGTCGTGCCGAGTCTGGGGATGCCGATCACCCGCATGTTTGACGAGTTGGAAGCCTTCGTTGAACGTCACCGGGCACGCGCTGTCGCCGCGCCGCTGATGATCTTCCACGATGCGGAATACCGGGAAACCGATCTGGATGTCGAAGTCGCCGTGCCGATTACCCACGCCGTGCCGAAGCATGAGCGCATACAGACGCGAGAAATTGCGGGCGGGTTGATGGTGTGTGTCGTCTACACAGGCGACTACGACAAAACGCCCGAAGTCTTGAACGCGCTGCTGATGTGGCTGTCGGTTCACGACTATCGCATTGCGGGTCCGGTGCGCGAAGTGTATCTACGCTTCGGCGCGGACAACTCGCTCCGTCTTCCTACCGCATTTCTCGCCGAAGACCCCCGATCATTCGTGACCGAATTGCAGCTTCCGGTGGAGAGGGAGTAG
>DATGQJ010000545.1:0-2981 GCA_035304265.1 Oceanobacillus sp. | reverse complement strand
CACCGACGTGATCGCGCCGGAATCGTCAAAGAACCCGGTTACGCCAACCACCGAGTTGAGTTGCAGCAATGCCAGTGTCGTCGCCGGATCGTTGAGATCGACTTCGCCTGCCTGTACCTGTTCGACCAATTCTGCTGGGAGGGCGTTCATGTCTACTTTCAGTCCCAGTTCGAGCGCCATGGAAGGCGTAAGACCGGGACCCACACCGCCGTTTGCCTCGCCCGCGATGGCTTCGTGTAGGCGCAGCGTATCGCCCCAGAAGACCTCATCCCCGAAGGTGTCGTAGCGAAACGTCTGCTGACCTTCTTCGAGCATTCGCATGGCGTTTTCCGTCGCGGGGTCTGCCTCTTGAGCCGAAACCTGTACAATAACGGCTACAAGCCCAAGCCCAACCAGCACTGCCCCAACCACACTTAAAAGCGTGACGCCTAAACCTTTCACTTGCATAACGCGACCTCCCGTACTTGGCGAACAGGGTAATAAGTAGACTTAAAGCGTAGTTGCTGCAACAACTACTAAAATAACGGAAAATATATACCCGTGTCAAATAATAGGTGGATGAGGTGTTAATTTTGCTCGTGGTTGCGGGCGAGAAGGGCGCGTACCGAATCGATCCACCCGTACCCCGGACCCACCGATTCGAGGATGGTACGGGTTTCCGGGCTGATAACGTTTTCAAGGCGGCTGCCAATATCGTGCATCAGGGCGGCGACGGCGATACTGTGTCGTATATACCAGTTTGCCATTTCGATAAGCTGGCGCTGTCGGGTTCGGTTGGCGATGGTCTGCTGTGCCCCGATTGATCCAAACATGAGGTCCCGATTATCCGCAATGATGATGATCGCGCGGGAGTTGCCGTTGGAACCCATGCCGCTGCGATAGATCAGCCCTCGGCAACCGCCGCATTCCTGTTGGCAAGCTTGAAAACACAGCGTCCTGAATGCGACGCCGCGCTGCTCGGCTTCTGCGGTTGCGTCCGCAAGGAGTTGCGCTTCCGGTTGCCACACAGCGACCAAAAGCTCGTCACGGGCGTGCTGCACTAAATCGGTGGCGTGCTGCACCAGTAGTTTGTGCCCTTGAATGTTCTCGACGTAATCTTCATCGGTGGGTGTTTCCATCGCTTGCAGCAGCGTTCGTGCGGATTCCAGCGTTCCCACGAACTCGGTACTCAGGCGTTTGGTCAGCGCATCTACGCTTACAGGCACGTAACCAATGCCGTCTTCCAGTTGAACCTGAACGACAGCGCCGCGTGATTCTAATTTTTGCAAAACGCCATAAACGTTGGCGCGTGGGATACCCGATTGTTTAGCGATGGCATAGCCATTCATGGGATTTCGTTGGAGCAGGGCGATGTATGCACGTGCCTCGTATTCACTAAACCCAAGCCGTTGAAGCAGTTCTACAACTTCCATTCCGACCACCCCGATGTCGTCATCATACTTTCACTATACCACCAATCTATTACACTCAGAAATGCTCATTTGTTCGCAGGCGAGAGTCCCAAATCGCGTTGCGGTGTATCATAATATGCGAACTTAACCCGGACAGGAGCATCAGCGGTGAATCTCTCAACCACTATTCCACGCCAGCATCCGCTTTCATCGCTGCTTGCCACTGTCAATTGGATGGTGGTCTTTCGCTGGTTGGTTGTCGGCTGTCTGGGGGCGACCATTTGGGTCACGTGGTCATTGTGGCAGGTGCGCGAATCCCCGCCGATGCTGCCCGCCTTACCGCTGCCTCGCGTCGATATGGGCGTGATTTTGCTGATCGCGCTGGCGGTTGTGCTGGTGAAGCCGCTGATCGGCACAACTTTGTTCAGCCTCACGCTGCTTTACGCCATCCTAATTGACCAGACCCGCTTGCAGCCGGAATTTGTCTCGCTTGCCCTCGTCCTGTGGGGAACGCTGCCCTATACCAATGCCCGCTTTATTGGACGGGCGCATCTGATTTCGCTGTGGCTGTGGGCAGGGATCAACAAGTTCCTTAGTCCCGATTTTCTCCGCAGCACCGGACCCTCGTTGTTTAACACGCTCATGCCCAACGCGCCGGACTGGTTACGCGCCAACAGCGGCTATCTGATTGCCGGGGCAGAACTCTCGATTGGGCTGCTCGCCATTTTCCCTAGAACGCGCAAACTGGCGGCGCTGCTGGCGTTCGGCGTACACATGACCATATTTCTCATCCTGTCACCCTTTGGTCGTGACTGGAACATTGCCGTCTGGCCCTGGAATATCGCCCTCGCCTTTGCCGGATTCGCGCTGATCGCCCCGTGGAGAGAATCGCTTTGGCGGATGGTGCGCTTGTGCCGTCCTTTGACCTGCCTGCTTGCCGTTTTCATCCTGATTTCGCCCGTCGGCTTTTACTTCGGGATGATCGATGCGTATCTGGCGCACAACCTCTATTCCTCGAATGTGCCGACAGCTTCCCGAACCCCGCCGACGTGGAGACTCTTCAATGTGCCGTTTCCGCCGGAGCACCGTCTATTTGAACAGCACTTCCGGTTGACTTGTAACCCCGGTGACACGCTCACCATTCGCGATGAACGCTGGTGGTATCAACAGCAGGGGTTAGAACGCAGGACGCTCGAATGTGAGGCGCAACCATGAATGAGCCGCCTATCAAACTCAACACGGTTGGGAAAATTGGCGCAGGTCAGTACGCGGGGTGGTACGTGGTCGTCGTGCCGAAAGAAGACTCCTACATCGTTTATATCTGCACCGATACCACCTTTGTTTTCAATCCCGCCGAGCGCGAATGTTATGACGAATGGGTGATGAATGCCGCTTCGTTGGAGGGCGTCTTTGAAGAAAAGTATCCTGATGTGGTGTGGGATGAGGGCATTACGCCGCCGCAGTTCGCGCAGCCATCAGAGCGAACCTCGCGCCTGACGGAGCGGCTACGAACGCGGATGAATACTGGCTCGGCTTCCGATGAGAATCAGGATTAGCCCAGACCTTAATCTTGCATCATCTGGCATTCAT
>DATGQJ010000544.1:0-2521 GCA_035304265.1 Oceanobacillus sp. | reverse complement strand
ATTTCGTCTTTTTCGAGATTGCCGCCGGGGAAACGCAGCCCGTCGGCATCGGGAAATGTTAGCGTGAGCAGTTCCCATACCCCATCTTCCGCCTGCCGGATGAACAGCCCGAAGGCTTTGCGTTTGAGTTTCATCATGCCCCTTCTGTTTGATCGATCAAGCGTGCTATAATTCTAGATGCGAGCCGGAGTATGTAGGTTATCGTCTGCTAAATGAATTGTCCTACATGCAATCATTTGCTCGCACTTTTTTTGCCCACACTCTGACCCTGTTTGACCTCTCTTGACACCAGATAAAATTCTGCTATCCTGATAAGCACGGGCTGTTGTGTATGGGTTATCGCTCGGCAAGCGGAAGATGTGGGTTCGAGTCCCACCGTTGCCCATGCCAATCTCTCGCCCGTATTGTTTTCATCGACAGCGTTGCAGTGGGCCGCTGTGTGTGGGTTATCGTGGTTCGATTCCATCCCCCTCCGCCTCTCACATGGAGGGGGAATCCAATTTGGGGAAAGCTGATCCACCGCGACCTTTGTCCACTTGCAACACTGCCAAAGATGCCGTCTAACACGACGGCGTTTTTGTTGTATAGAATTTTACACTTTTGAACCTTGATGAACCCTATTGACAATTAAAAGACTTTTGTGATAGAGTAATGTTCGTGGGCCGCGGCGAGTGGGTTATCGCCTCAGGAGCGGGAGGACGGCGGGTTCGAGTCCCGCTCACCCCCAAAATGCGTGGGGGTGTAGCTCAGTGGTAGAGCGCCTAAAAACATCCACCGCACTCTTTGCCCACCTTTTACTGTCCGCCATTACCGGGAGGTAACGGGCTATGGCAAACTACCTGAAGAACTTCACTAAGCAGAAGGCAACACCGCAGACTCAGCCGATTCCCGGCACAAACCAGGTTCGTAACTCGAACTTCGGCTATAGCTGGGAAGCCAGCGTGTGGGATCGTCTCAAGCGGTTCCTTGTGCTCGGTACAGAAGGCGGGTCGTTCTACGCCAGCGAGCAAACGCTGACGGCTGAGAACGCCAACAACGTTCTCCAGTGTATCGCTGAGGATGGCGTCCGTGTCGTGCGCGAGACGGTGGCGATCTCCGAAGCGGGACGTGCTCCCAAGAACGATCCGGCGATTTTCGTGCTGGCGCTGGTCGCCGCGCACGGATCGGTAGAGGCGCGGCGTGCCGCATTCGACGCGCTGCCCAAGGTCTGTCGCACCGGAACCCACCTGTTCCAGTTTGCCGAATACGTGCAGACGTTTCGTGGATGGGGGCGTGCGCTGCGGCGCGGGGTCGCTTCGTGGTATGAGTCGCATGAACCGCGTTCGCTTGCCTATCAGGTCGTGAAGTATCGTCAGCGTGAAGGTTGGACACACACCGACACCCTACGCCTGTCGCACCCTGTTCCGGCGGATGAAACGCGCGGCGCGATCTACAAGTGGGTGACCAAGCGCGAGGAAGCAACGTGGGCGCGTGATCTCACGCCTCCGGCATCCGACCCGCTTGCCTTCATCTGGGCATTCGAGCGGGTGCAGACGGCGGAAGACGTGGACACGGTGCTCAAGCTGATCGCCGATTACGACCTGCCGCGTGAGGCGCTGCCGACCCAGTGGCTGAACGAAGCTGCTGTTTGGGAAGCGCTGCTCGCCAGGATGCCGATGACCGCGATGATCCGCAATCTCGGCGTGATGGCGAAGGTCGGGCTGCTTACGCCGATGTCGGCGGCGGAACAAACCGTCGTTGATCGGCTGGGCAACGCTGACCTACTGCGCAAGGCGCGTATCCACCCGATTGCCGTGCTCTCGGCGCTGCGCGTGTACGCGCGTGGTCATGGCGTGCGCGGTTCCGGGCAGTGGCAGCCGACTTCGCGTATCACCGACGCGCTCAACGACGCTTTCTATCTGGCGTTTGGGGCGGTGGAGCCTGCCAACAAGCGAATGCTGCTGGCGCTCGACGTGTCCGGATCGATGAGCGGGGGCGAGGTCGCGGGCGTGCCAGGGCTGACTCCGCGTGATGCTTCGGCGGCAATGGCGCTGGTGACGGCGAAGACCGAGCCGAAGTACGGCATGGTCGCCTTCGCGCACCAGATGGAGCCGCTCAACATTTCGCCGAAGATGCGTCTGGACGATGCGGTCAAGGCGGTCAGCAATCTGCCCTTCGGCGGAACCGACTGCGCCCTGCCGATGCTCTACGCGATGGAGAAGAATCTGGACGTGGATGCATTCGTCATCTACACCGACAGCGAAACTTGGTTCGGCAAGATTCATCCGGCGCAGGCGCTCTGGCAGTACCGTGAGAAGACCGGTATTCCGGCGCGGTTGATCGTGGTTGCTATGGTCGCCAACCGCTTCACCATCGCTGACCCGAACGATCCGGGGATGCTTGACTGTATTGGTTTCGATTCTGCCACGCCGCAGATCATCAACGACTTTGCGCGTGGAGAGATTTAGCAACACCCTTGCCCCGGACGCTCTCAAGATGAGGGGCAAGGGGATATGGGCGGGCTATCGCCAGCCCTAAGAAC
>DATGQJ010000543.1:0-10693 GCA_035304265.1 Oceanobacillus sp. | reverse complement strand
GAGATGGCATCATCACACCGGATGCGGCGGCGACCAGCACCAGCGAAAACGAGCCGATCAGCCACGGTGAGGTGAACACCGTCAGCGACAGTATGCCCATGCCGCGTAAAACCGCTCCGACGACGACCAGACGGCGCTCGCCAAATCGCTCTACCAGTGGGCGAAGTAAAACCAGTTGGGTGATGAACTGCCCAACACCGATACCCGTGAGCATCAACCCGACGCCAAGATTGACCTCACGTTCCGTGTAGCCCACAAAAACCACTTCTTCCCCGAACAGCGCAATCGTCGCCTGAAAGACCGCAATGCTGAACTGCGCACAAAACGCGATCAGCAAAATCAGCAGCAGCGGAATATTGCCGATGATGTCGCTGATGTGCATCCGCGCTTGTCCCTGCTGTGCCAATCGCGCCTCTTTAGGAAGGGACTCATCCAGCGCGACGTAGGTCAGCAGCACCGCCATCAGCGAGATCGCCGCGCCCACAAAAAACGGGGCGCTATCATCGAAAGTGGCTCCGAGAAGTCCGCCAACGGCGGGACCGACGATATAACCAAGCCCGAATCCGGCGAAAACGATTCCTAACCCCTGCGCTCGCTTTTCCTGCGGGGTGATATCGGTGATGTATGCCTGCGCGACGATGATGTTGCCGCCGGTGATGCCATCAAGAATGCGGGCGGCGAACAGCATGGGTAAGCTCTGCGCTCCGACAAGCAGCACAAAGCTGATGAACGTCCCGAATTGACTGACCAGCAGCACCGGAAGCCGTCCGTATTTGTCCGAAAGCCGTCCTAAAACTGGCGCGGCGAGAAACTGCGCAACGAAGAACGACGCGAGCAAAAACGAGATCGTCTCTGGCGAAGCTCCGAAATGACGCTGAGAGTAAAGCGGTAGGGTGGGCAGCACAATCGTGCCACCGAGGAAGTTCACGAATACGATGATGAACAGAGTGATGACGCGACGACGTGACACGACGAACCTTCATCCAATTCTACGTTTTCCGTCCGATTCTATCCCCTTGAATAAGACCAACTATTGCCATTGCAGCACAGCCAATCGTTTCTTTTTGCTCTTGCAAGGTGATTTACCGTACCGTAGACTCAACAGAGTGGCTTTCGCTTTATCTATAAAGAGTCGTTGATGCCAAGTATCATGGTGGTGATACCCACCTACAATGAACGTGAAAATTTGCCTCTTATCGTCGCTGAACTGTTGAAGCTACCTGTTGATCTCCGCATTCTGGTGGTGGATGATGGGTCGCCCGACGGCACGGGCGAAATCGCAGAGGAACTCGCAGCGCAGCATAACGGGCGCGT
Organism: Oceanobacillus sp.; assembly: GCA_035304265.1. Classification (GTDB taxonomy): domain Bacteria; phylum Chloroflexota; class Anaerolineae; order Aggregatilineales; family Phototrophicaceae; genus Flexifilum. The sequence continues at coordinate 9,379 of DATGQJ010000543.1, read as the reverse complement.
ACTTGTCATGCACCGCACCCAGAAAGAAGGACTTGGACCTGCCTACATCGCCGGATTCAAGCACGCGCTGTCCCTCGACCCGGATTACATCATTCAGATGGATGCCGATTTTTCGCACCAACCGAAATACATTCAGGAGATGATCGCTCGACTGGAAGAGGGGAACGATCTGGTGATCGCTTCTCGCTTCGCACGTGGCGGCGGGGTCGATGCGAAGTGGGGGTTTTATCGCAAGCTGTTAAGCTGGTTTGCCAACCGTGTCTACGTGCCGCTGATCTTGAACATTCCGGTCACGGATGCGACGGCGGGCTACCGGCTCTGGCGGCGGCAAACCCTGATCGGTCTTGATCTGGATCGTATTCGCTCCAACGGTTATGTGTTTCAGGTCGAGATGGCATACGTCACTTGCCGCCTCGGTTTCCGCGTCGCCGAAATCCCGATCTATTTCCCTGACCGCACGCGCGGACAATCGAAGATGGACTTTCGGATCACGCTCGAAGCCGCGCTGCGCGTATGGCAGTTGCTTTTCCGCCACCGGGGATTGAAACCTGAAATGCGTCGTACTGAAGCGTACACCGTATAAGGACTCGTATGCAGAGCCGATTTGAGCAGGCACGCATCAGCCAGCTTCTAAGCAGTTATTCGCCTCAAGACCCACCGCGTACCTCGTTGGATTTTGGCGATTACCTGTCGATTCTATGGCGACTGGATCGCAGCGCAGGCAAGCCCAACCGCGTGAAATACTACCAGCAGTGTGCGGCGGCGCTGGCAGAAGCACTGGAATTCAAAACTCATGCGCTGCACCGTCTGGTCGAGATGTCCCAACCCGGTGAAATCTACCCTCATCTGCCCAATTTGCCCTACCGTGCAGGTGGTCGTCTAGTTGATGCGCAGGATCGCCGTGCGGCAATTGGGCAGTTGATCACGCTGCGGGAGCACATCTTCGGCGTGGGCACGTATCAGGAGAACTGGGGCGGTAGCTGGCCCGGCAGCGGCATCCTCGATAACGAAGTGCGCGAGCGGGTTTTCGCCGTGCTCTTTACCGCGTTACAGGCACAGTACGCCAACTTCGCACGCCTGCTGCTGATTGTTGACATCGTGCTGGCGAATCTGCTGCTTGGTTACGACATCACTCAGGAAATCACGCTGCCCGAACTGGTCGCGCAGTTCAGCTACCCCGATCCGGGCAGCAGCAGTGTGCAAAAGCAGTTTTTGAGTGATTGAACCTCCCCTCGTTTATTCATCCACTTCTTATAATCTGACCCCTTGACCCTGACGCTGCGTCAGGGTTGATACTTTTCCAAACGAGAGCGCGACATGATACGAGTTGGTGATTTCGCACGCATCGCGCAGGTATCGATTCGCCTGTTGCATTATTACGACCAGATCGGGTTGCTGCGCCCTGTTCACATCGATCATGCGATGGGCTATCGCTATTACTCGACGGAGCAGCTTCCACGCCTGCACCGCATTCTGGTTCACGACGCTGGTCTATCACGACGACACCTATTATCTGTACATTGAGAGTCAGCGGCGCAATTACACCAGCATCTGGGTTGCTACGCATGAGGGTTCGCTGCGAAGGGACTAAACCTAACGTGAGTTTTGGGTAACGTCGCAGCGCTCACCCACGAAGTGGAGAGGGGGTTGGGGGGTGAGGTTGCTCGAACTCAAAATCCTTACCTATAACCGACATTCAACCCAAAAGCGAAGTTGGAAGTATTCATAATAGGGCTGACAAGTCGTTGTGGATAAATAGGAGAAGAAGTTGGTGAGTCCGTGACAGGAGGTGGATACGATGAATCCGCTTGGATTGCTTGTGACCGGAATTTTGTTCGTGATACTTGGAGGGCTTTCAGTCATCCGTCCTGAACTGTCCATGCGCATGAGGACGTGGCTCGTAAGAACCCTCACCGGCGCACAGTTCATCCCAACCGAACGAACGCTGAATCTGTACCGCATCGTCGGCGTGGCGTTCGTTGTCATCGGGTTGTTCATGGTCACGCAGATCAATAACTGAGAGGCAGCGGGCAACCGCCCACTGCCAACGCCTATACCGTCACACCGACACGTTCCTTCACGGCGGGGACAACCTCTTGGGCGAAGCGCGTTAACTGCTCCGCGACATCACCGCCGCCCCCGAAGATGAACGTATCCTGACGGTATTCACTGTAGAAACGGACAAGCTGATCCACCCAGTATCCTGCGGTGCCGTCGATCCCGCCCTGTGAGGCTGCCGCGCCCACACTGCCACTGCCGGGACGAATGTATCCCCCGACGTTGTAGCCGCGCCGAATCTCGTCAGGTGAGCGTCCGGCTTCGCTTGCGCCTTCGTCGATCAGCGCGTTGAATTGTGGCAGATTTTCCGGCGGTATGTAACTGTGTGAAATAATCAACCCGTCTGCCATGCGTCCTGTCAGCCTCAGCATTTTCGGTCCCAGCGCCCCCACCCAGATCGGAATGCGGTGCGCCGGAGCGGGTCCGGGCTTCGCGCCTTTCACTTCGTAAATCGTGCCCTTGTAACTGAAGGATTTGCCGCCCGTGTTTTCCCACATCCCACGCAGGATGTGCAGCGCGTCTTCAAAGGCGGCATATGCCTCACCCGGCGTTCGTTGCGGTCCACCATAAGCGACAATCGCCTGCCAGAACGACCCCGCACCAAGCCCAAGCTCGACTCTACCGCCTGTGAGTACGTCCAGCGTTGCCGCCTGCTTTGCCAGTATTGCGGGTGGACGCAATGGCAAATTGGCGACGTTGGTACTGACGTGAATGCGCTCGGTTGCCGTCGCCAGCGCGGTCAGCAGCGTCCACGTTTCGTAGAAACGCCACTGATACGGATGATCCTGAATCGTGAGCAGGTCGAGACCGTTCTCGTCGGCGATTTTGGCAATGCGGAACGGTTCGCGCGGATCGCCCGCCGTCGGATCGAGGAAAATACCGAAACGCGGTGTGAGAGTCATGGGAATACTCCTATCTAGGTTCTCGGACGAGGGGGTAGGGGCCAATGCGAATAACGTGCCAGCAGCGGGCACACATGCGTTTCTTCATAGGCAAGATGGGCGCGAAGCGCCTCGGCAAGCCGTCGCAGGTCGTTATTCATCACATCCGGTTCGATAGCCGCGAAATTCTGTATGGCTTCACTGAACTTGTCAATCATCTCGGCGATTGCATCATGATCGGCGTTAAGGCGATCAATCACTGCCGTCTCTAGTCCATCCTGATGCAATCTGGGAAACATGACCGAGGTTTCAATGTTGTGGTGCATGTGCAGCGTCTGGGTATACCACATCCCCGCGCGTATCAGTGATTGAACGCGGGTCTGGGTTTCCGCTCCGGTAAGTTCCTGCTCACCCGCCATCAGTTCCTGAACGAAGTTCAGCATGTTGGCAAGCTCCGTCCGAAACATATTGTGGATGGCAAGAAACTCACGCACGAGCGGACTCTGAAGTTGCTCCGGTGTTGCCCCTTCGTAAGGTAGATCGGTCATTCCTTTGTCCTTGTTCACTTGACATCAGTTAGACACGAAGAGAAATGCCGAACTTACGCAGAGAACAAATAACCCTGTACTTGTGTACAGGGTTATGGAAGATAAGGGAAAGAATTGTTCACGTTAGTACACGTCGGGTCTGCGGTCTTCAAAGATTGGGATTTTGACGCGCACCACGTCTACGTAGTCCATATCAATGTCCACCGTCGCCAGCGTTGGCGTTTCGCCGACTTCGATGACGATCTTGCCCCATGGATCGACGATCATGGAATGCCCACCGAAAACTTTATCCCCGGTTTGACCGACGGAATTGGTCGCCACGATGTAACACTGGTTTTCGATGGCGCGGGCTTGCAGCAGCGTCCGCCAGTGGTCGATGCGCTCGATGGGCCATTCGGCAGGGATGATGATCATTTTCGCGCCCTGCACTGCATAGCGCCGGAACAACTCAGGGAAGCGCAAATCGTAGCAAATCGCGACGCCGGTTGTGCCCCATGGCAGTTCCATCAAAAGCGGGGCAGAGCCGGGTTGCAACCAGCGGTCTTCTTCCATCAGGCGGAACAGGTGAATTTTACGGTACACCCCCATCATGCGTCCGTTGGGAGCGATGAAGGCGGCGCTGTTGGACACTTCCAGTCCTCGTTTTTCCAGCAGCGACCCGATGATGCTGATGCGGTTCTCCGTCGCCAGTGTCGCCACCGTCGCGAAGATACCGACGTTCAACTGTGCGGCGAGATCGCGGCTCTGGTCGAGCGCATACCCCGTTGACCAGAGTTCGGGAAAAACGATCAGGTGCGAACCACGCTTGGCGGCTTCGGCAACCATTTCCTCTGCGGTTTTGGTGTTTTTACGAACGTCGCCAAGCGCAATGTTCATCTGCGCGAGACTGATGCTGAGTTTTGCCACTGCACTTACTCCGTTGGAGGGTGTTCACATCATGATCTTATTGTATGAGCAATACAACTTGTTTCTACACAACTTTTTGACAATTCTAGCGTAAGTTAGATGCCACGCCAATCAATCACGCGGGCGTGAGTACGCCATGCAGAGGCAATGCCCTCAATCATCTCTTCTTCGTTGAGGTAGGAGGTGTCGAACTCGACGATGTTTTCGTGCTGGCGGATGACCCATTCGTTGCGGATAGTACCGAGCGCGACTTCGCGCTCCAATGGGTTGTGGAAACGTGCGCCCAGCGCAAGATGCAACCGCTGTAACACGGCGTCCAGCGTGGCGACAATGCAGATGATCGGTCCCGTCGCACGCAGCCGCTCGAAGTGGTCGCCTCTCAACAGCGCCTGACCGCCAATGTGGATGACCGTTCCCCGGTGCAGCACCATTTCATCGATCAATTCGTCTTCGAGGGTCTTGAGACGGGCTTCGCCGAACATGGTGCGTACCTGTTCACTGGTCATTTCGGCATGATCTTCCAACCGGGACTCGAAATCGACAAACGGCATTCGCAGGCGTTCGGCAGTACGCCGCGCGATCTGCAACTGCTCTGGTCCGATGTAGCCCGTGAGGATCAGATTGGCATCAATCGAGAGCATCAGGAGCGCCAGCCCGGAAACCAGCTATCAAGCACCGGCGGAAGTTCGAGAAGGGATTTGATCGAGGCGTCGGGTACAACCGTGCCCCCAAGCAGCGCACGGGAACGCCGCGAGATGCGCAGCACCGCCTGCAAGCCCGCCGCCTGTGCGCCCGCAACGTCGGCTTCCAGATCATCGCCGACGAACACCGCTTCCTCGGCTTTGACGCCGCAGCAGTTGAGCGCCGCCTGAAAAATCGCCGGGTGCGGCTTGAGATAGCCTGCGTCTGCCGCCGAAATCCGGCAGTCAGGGAAGAATTCGAGTAAGCCGTGTAGCTGAATCTCAATATCGCGCAGCCACATCGGTTGGTAGGCGTTGGTGACGATGCCAACCTTGATCCCGTTATCGTGCAGCAGCCTCAGCACTTCGGGAACCTCAGCGAACATGGTGGTTCCTTCGACTCTGCCCCACCGGTAGGCTTCAAGACACTGGCGCATGTCCAGCGCGTTCGCCGGAACGCCAAGCGCCACCGCCGTTTCGACCAGTACCGTGCCGAGGTTCGGGGCGCGGAGACTGGTTCGTGCTGCCGTCCATGCGGCGGTGGTGCGATTGCGGAATTCGGCGGTGTATGCCTGTATGTCGTCCAGAGGATACCCCTGCGAGCGGATGAATTCGACAACGCCACTGAGATGATTGGATTCCAGCGTTACCCAGTCCGACTTGAAGCCGCTCCAATCCAGCAGGGTATCGTCTAAATCGAACAGGACTGCTTTTAGCATTCGCAGATACTCAATCTAACTATTTTGGGAAGGGATGGTATGTTGCTACGATACGACTGGCTCCTGTGCCCGCCACGAAAGCAGCGTGTCCTCGATGCCCTGCTTGTAGGACGTAAAGCGCGGCTTCCAGCCCAAGGTTTCCTTCGCCGCCGTATTATCGGCGTGAGTGTTCAAGTTCAGGATCGCTAGCTGTGCCTTTGGCAGCATTCGTCGCAACGCAAACTGTGGCAGCCCGGACGCTAATGAAAAGCCGAGGCTGTCAACAAAATGGTTCAAGAATGCCGCCGGAGACACGGGCTGATCGTCCACGATGTTGAACAATGTGCCCGTCGGACGCTGTTCGACTGCAAGCATGACGGCGCGGGCAGCATCCGTGATATGTACCCACTGAGCATGAGTATCATCAGGACCCGCCAGAACCGGACGTCCGGTTCTCAGCGTATCGCGCAGTTGGATAAGTTCATCCGACTCGCCGCCATAGAGGAAGCCAAACCTGAGCACGCACGCGGGGACGCTGCCATTGAGCGCCACACGCTCTGCTGCCCGCGTCGCCCGTAGAACCGCTTTCGCGTCATCGTCGCGGGCGTCGGCGAAGGCATAGCTGGTGTGGATAACGTATTCCACGCCTGCCTGTGCGGACGCTTCCATCAGGGCGGTTGTCGCTTCGGCGAGTTGCTCGTCCCATTGTGCCGCCACCTGTGGTACGTGGTTGGGCAACTGGGGCGCAAGGTTAATCACAATCTTTGCTCCCGCCCCAATCATGACGCTGCGCAGTTCACCCGCGCGGTACAAATTGGGGTAAGCAGGTATACCGCCAGCAGCACGGACTTTCACGGCGTCGGCGCTGCCGCTGCCCGCACCCGTCACGCGGTATCCGGCAGCGACCAGACGACGGGTAACTTCGCGTCCAAGTCCCCCTGCTGCTCCGGTCAAAAACACGCTCTCTGGCGTGGTAGGAATTATCTGCGTATCGGTCATCATGTATCTCGCTTGATTGGCAGAAGCAGTCTTCATTATGCCATTTTGGGACTAGTGTATCAAGCAAGGATGCAAAGAATCTAGTCAGGGACTAGAACGCTGTCGGTCAACAGTAGATGCCTTAGAGAGAGGTTGATGCGTTGCCGCAGGTGACTAAACAGGTGACGTAACTTCCGGGGATTGATTGTCTGTCGCTGGAAACTCTTCTCGCCATTCAGCCCAGACCAAATTTCCTTTGAAAAAGACCTTTGTCCCCTGTGCATCAAGCACGTTGAGGACACTTTCAACCCACTGCGGCTCTGGTTGATAGGTGACACGTCCATTGCTGGCTGCCCCGATGACAGCCCATTGCAGCCCGCTGTTTTCGAGCAAGGGCGCAATGTCAAAACTCAATGGCTCGATACTCATCCAGCGCACAGGCACATCAACCGAGCGCAGCATATCAAGCTGGCGCGTGACCATTCGTTTTTGCTGTGTGAATGACAGCTTCTTGCCGAACATAACGCTCGGTGGGGCACTTACACCCACCCACACGTTCGGCGGAAATTTGAACTCCTTCAAACGTGGCGCATTCTTGGTAAGCAGGCAAAAGGTGTGTTGCGACGCTTTTTCGCATATCTCCAGCACTTGCAAAACCTGCTCATCAGGAACCCAATGTCCCATCAGGTCACTCATGCTGTCGAGAAAAATGCGGGCGGGATGTTTAAGTTTCAACGGCTCATTGAGCACATGCGGATTCCAGTAGTGATGTTCAAACCCGTGCGGATAGGCATTTTGCGCGATACGTTCGGCAATCGTCTCGGCATAGCATTCGGCAACGCTTCCATCCGGCATGACCCAGCGGCAACCATGCTGGCAGCCACGCACAGGATTCCACGTGAAATCACACCATTCAATCGCTCGCTTTATCGTGCCGTCTTTTCGCACTTTTCGTTGTTTATTCACTGGACGTGTCTCCGTACAACACTTGCTATATGCTCCAATAGGCTCAGATTGTGATAACGTTACGATTTCCCAGACTGCTGCCCTTATTCATCACGTCTATAGAACACCTGTACTACACACAAATGTACCACAAAAACGCGGTACGCTTCTAAAATCCGTAATCTATGCTCCCAGCGAACAAGTTTATGGCTATAATCGTAGAGGTACATAGATGGAGCCTGTCATGGCGGATAAGATTGCAACCAGTACATTTGAAGCACTGCGGCAACTCGCGAACCGCTGGACGTTGAAGGCGCGTGAGTTCGCCCGCGATTCCAAGACTGATAATCCTGCCGATCCGATTGCGGCGTACAATCGTGGTTTGGCAGAAGGCTACTACAAAGCGGCGGTGGAACTCGCGGAAGTTCTGAAGCGAGATCAGGCAGGTGCTCCGGCTAGCGCACAACCCGCAGCGCCAGCGCCGAAACCTGCTGCGTCCCAACCTGCCGCTGCACCAAAACCCGCAGCGCCACCGCCACAGCCTGCGGAAACCTATTTGCCTGTCCCCTACATTGAGGCGGTGCAAATATTGGAATACTCCGGTACGAATCCGCGCGAGGTCACGGTGAACAAGCAAAATGTGTTCACGGCGATTTTCTCTAAATGGGAAAATTTGATGCCGCATGAGCGCATTGACCTGCTCAAGAAAGCGGATATGCGTATCGTCATTCTGAACACTGGCAAGACCAAAGATACGAACGATCCTTACGTCGAATTCGCCTTCAAAGAGGTCGAAGTTCCGGCGGCATCGGAAGAACCGGAAGTCTGAGTGCCGTCCCCCGCTTGCTATGATTTGCCGGACGAACAGCGGACGTTGTTCGTCCAACCTGAATGGCGGTGCTAATTTGTGGCGCAACCTTTGAATCCAGTTCGCCATTTATGGCTGATCCTTGCGGTGCTGTTGATTGCCGCCGCAGCACGCATCATCGGTGTGAACAGCTTTCCCGTGTGGACAGACGAAGGCTGGAGCATCTGGGCGGCAAGCAGCCATCAACCCGATACCATCCTCAACATCGTCGCAGAGGATCGCCATCCGCCGCTGTACTTCCTCTCGTTGGGCGCATGGGGAGCGCTGGCAGGCGATTCCCGATTGGCGCTGCGTTTTCTTTCGATTGCAGGCGGCATCCTCACTGTCGCCATCGTCTATCGTATAAGCGCGGATGTATTCGGAAGACGCGCGGGGCTGTTCGCCGCCTTGCTGCTTGCCGTGTTGGGCAGCGCCATCTACTACTCGCAGGAAGTCCGGCATTATGGCTGGCTGACGCTGTTCACGGCGCTCACGTGGCTGTTTTTCCTGCGCTACTTGCGAAAACCGCATCAAAAACTCTGGCTCGCCTACGTCGTCAGCGTGGCGCTGCTGCTGTATACACAGTATTTCGGGATGCTGGCGTTGGGCGTGCAGGTATTGGTGGGGCTGTTCTTGTGGGGCGCATCATGCCGCCGAAAGCTGGGCTTAATAGCAGCATGGGCGGCAGCGTTTCTGCTTTTTCTCCCGTGGTTCATCGTCATTCTCACCCGGCAGGCGGGCATTCTCGGCAGCGGTATCGCCGGATTTCCGGGGACTTACGCCGTAACGATGGAAAATCTTCCCAGACTTGGCGAGATCGTGCTCGGCAGCCAGCTTG
>DATGQJ010000542.1:0-3906 GCA_035304265.1 Oceanobacillus sp. | reverse complement strand
ACACCAAAGACCAGCAGCGAACCTGTGAGATTGTTCAAGATGGCGGGATCAATCAGCAGGACGAGGGCAAGCACCAACATCAGCATACCGCCGATGAGCTTGAGTATCCGTCCTTGCTTTTCCTCAAATTTGCTGGCTTTCAAGGTCAACACAACCGAACCAAAGACGATCAGTTCGTCCGCTAAAAAGATGAGCATGTAGAGCGCCAGCAGCAGGGCGAATGACAGCGGGCTTACATCGTGCGCAGCGATAATGTTCGTCCACAAGACGGGCAGCCCCGATGTACAGGGCAACTCGACGAGCGTGATACCCGACGCCATGACCGCCGTTGCAGCGATCAGCGCCGAGGTGGATTTATCACCGACGAGTAGCCCGCGCATGTCGCGGTAAATTTTTGGCTTGTGTTTGTCAGCGATAGTGAACGAGATGCCTTGCTTATACCAGAAATAATCCTTGATGCTGACCAGCGCAAATGCCAACGCTGTCAGTGCGACGACGACCTGTATCCAACCTATAAAGCTGACAAAACTGAAGATACTGAACAGACCGACGATGAACATGATATAAACCGCTGCTGTGACCGTCAGGAACGTTGTCCCGACGATGAAAGTCTTTCTGCGCGAGCCGGAGTGAATGATCATTCCTAGCAGAAGGGAAAGCACCCACAGCGAACACGGGTTAAATCCGTCCACGAAAGAAATCAACGCCGTGCTGACTCCCAGTGATAGACCGTCCAGACTGATCGTGCCAATCAGCGGTAGGGTGATGGTGTTTTCAACCGGAGAAAGTGCGTCATCTGTACCGGCGGTGAGAACCTCGACCTGTCCGTCGATGGGGACGATGCCCGCCCCCGGATCGGTGCAGACGGTTTCCAGACAGGCAGCAACGGTTTGCTCAATCTGTCCAGCGATATTGTCGTTGAATCCAATCCAGTAGCGGTTGTCAATAAAGGTTGTCGGCACCCCGGTGGGTTCGAGGTTATGTTCCGCCAGCATCTGGGTGAGATAGAGGCGATTCTGCTCGCTATTATAGACCTCATAGTCCCGAATGATGATCTGTGGGTAAGTTGCTTTTAGCTCATCTAAAAACTCTAGTTCCGCCCGACAATAAGGGCAACCCTCGCCCCTGAAAATGTAGATGACGACCGGGTTTGACGGCACACTTTGCGCTTGCAAAAGTCTGGCGTCAAGCAGTGGAACAAACAGCAAAATCAGCAGCAAAAGTTTTCTTTGCATATCCGTAATCATTCTGAGCAATCACCAACCTGTTTCTATCGTATCTGCTTGACGTTCTCAGGTGTAAGTGATACGCACATCATTAGATAGTGACATTTATCACAAATGAGACGCCCTTATTGTTTTGGAATCTGAGCCGGGGCAATGTAGGGGAAGTTGAAAGTGGGGACACATGGAGCTACAGCGCAGGGGATTTCTTGGTCACTGTGATCAGGTGACTGTGGGGGATGTCCGGTGTGGACGGGGAGACAGAAAGGGCAGCGTAGTGCTGCCTCAGCTTGGATTAATCCCCTGAACCCGCCGGTGCAGACTGTAGTTCGCGCTTACCGCGCAGGCGAAGCGAGTTGGAAACGACAAAACCGTTGTTATCGAGAGAGCCATCGTAGTGGCTACGCAAATCCCCGGTTCAACGTGGTGGCTCCCCTGGTTGATTCTACCTCCACATTAGGTATACCTGTTTCCCTGCTCAAAATAAGACAGTAGGGAAATTTAAGTTATCGAATGTGGTTGATACACTCATTTTGCAGGCAATTAGCCTCTTGGATTCACTCGTTGGCAGCCTCGCGCATCAAAGCTCTCGTGGCAAAATTTCTTAGGCGCTTACAAAGATGAGCGCCATATAAACCGCGAATGCGCCAATCAGGCTCAACGCGATGAGACCAATTGTGAACAGGATAGACCGAAGTCTTGATGCCGACATGATGCCTCAGCTTTCTGCATACTTGGCTAGGAAAGCGAGTGTCTCGCTGAAGGTTGTGTTTGCCTCAGGCAGGGTGAAGTTGAACTGGTATTCGTGGTTCAGCCCTGCCCCGGTGTCATTCCAGTATTGGGTGGTCACATCCACCCCATGCTGACGCAGGACCGTCTCAAGCTCAAATGCCTGCGACTGGAACGGATCTGCGTCGCCCACCGTTAAGAAGGTTGGCGGAAAGGCGCTCGTCACCTGCAATGTCGTTGAGAGTTGATCGATCTGCGGGAACGCCATCCAGTCCCGGTAGCCGGTATACGACCAGAGGAACGTGCGGATGAAGGGAAAACCCGTTGAGCCGACCGTGCTCATATTGTATAGTCCACAGAACAGGAGTGCCCCTCGGAGGTACTCTGCCGGGATTGCGGGCGTAAGTCCCAGTGCGCTTGCCAGTGCGGGGTTTGTTTGCAGTGCCGCGAGTGAACTGGCGATATGGGAGCCAGCCGAGTCGCCGCCGACGAAGATACGGGTAACGTCACCGCCCCAGGTCGCGGCGTGGTCGCTCAGGTATTGGAGTGCCGCATTCCCCTGTCGGATGGGCGTTGGGTACTGAGCACTTGGAGCGAGTGTGTAGTCGAGGCTCGCGACGATATAGCCCTCGTGTGCCAGCATGATCGCGTAATCACCGACCTGCTCTTTCGATCCTGAGATGAAGCCCCCGCCATGTACCCACATGATGATGGGGAGTGCCGCCGCTGGCGGCTGTTTTGGTTGGTAGACATCAATGCTGGCAGTCGGTGCGTCCTCTGTCAGGATCGCGATGTCGCGGGTGATGATCACATCCGCAGCGGCCTCAGCGAATCCGGGTCCGGTTTGGACGACAGGGCTGGACTCGAATATGGACTTCACGATCATCGCCCCCGGCTGTACGGATACCAGATTCACGAGCAGCGGCAAGACAATGACCACAACGAAGACCAGCGCCGCAACTCTCAGTCGATTCCCACGCTTAGTCCGACTGGACAGTTGCTCTGCCATTTGACGAACTCCATTTCGTGTCCTTACACTGAATTTGGCACTGTAGGCGTTCGATGATGGTTAGATTATATTGCTTTGATCGATTTACCACACTTTAACGACCGTTTGAGTGTTGAATTCCGCAGCCGTCACCCGAATATCTCACCTGTTTCGTGAATTGCAAAAAAAGGTTCAATAAATCGCTCAAGTATTGAAAAGAAATGGGGGGAATATTATTGTAACTTTTTAGTAAATTAATCTTCTTGCTTACCGTTCCCTTGCAAAGACCATTTTATCTCATTCACCCTGGGTAAACGCTTTTTTTGAAATGTGCTACTACAGGACTAGAATTTTCATACAATTCTTTCGTTCTAAAGTAGGCTCGTGGTTTGCGAACCACGTGTCAATTGAACAGCATACCTAAAGTCTCCTACTCCCATCCTTGCATAAGATCCACCACTCCAATACAAGTTAACATCAAATCTCCTGCTTGTTGTAGCAGTAGATCAAAGGGGATTAAACCTTCTGCCGGATTGCGCGGTCCGGGTGGTACTATCTCGAACGGCTGGAAAGGAAGGAAAAGCGCCAGCGGCATACAGGCAGCGCACGCTGGCAGGAATCAGAGATGAAAAAACTGGATGAACTGTTAACAGCAGGGGCAACACAGCTTGAGATTGCTGCTGCATTGCCCTATCGGAGCTGGCAGGCAATTCGCCGCCGGATTATTTTGTTACGCGGTCCGGGGTTTCTAATCCCAGAGTCTGGTCGCCTTGAAGACGGCGAGACTTACGAAGCGTATCTGTCTCGTGACCCTTCAATTGCATGGGCGATGACTTTCCGAGCCGAAGGGAGTTTAGAACCACGAACACCTCAGAATAAGCAACGCCATTGTAGTGGCGATTTGAAGCCATTTAATCTAGCAGCGATAAACTATTTCGCTGCGGGATATATGTAGACTCAAATCCA
>DATGQJ010000541.1:0-2873 GCA_035304265.1 Oceanobacillus sp. | reverse complement strand
GAGTGGGTTTGTTGTCCGCTGCCAAACACTGAAGGCGCTCGATACCAGTCCCTTTAGCGGACTTTGTCATCTGGTATCCACATGGTTTTACCCTCTGGCGACGTAAAGCGTGGCACGCTTCCAGTGTATGGATGCATGGGCGAACGGCAACCTATGGTTGCCGTTCGCCTCTACGAATTGATTTACGTATCGGGTGTTACACCCCGACGCCTTGCTCGACTTTCGGCTGGTTGTAGCCGCGAATGAAGCGGACAATTTCGCCGACAACCAGCACCGAGGACGTGGTGAGGATGATCGCTAGCCAGTCCATTACATCCAATGGAACGGTGCGGAAAATGTCGCCACCGAACTGCACGATCAGAATTGTGCCGATCAGGATAGCGATGGCGATGTACAGAAACGCGCGATTCTCAAGGATGCCGCTGAACGCCGATACGTCACGTCCCAGCACACGCGCATTGAACAAGTTCCAGAATTGAAGCATGATGAAGGTGGCGTAGAAGACCGATAGCTCGTAGTCTGTCACTACGCCGTCATTCTGGATGAACAGCAGGAAGCCTACCAGCGCGACGATGAAGGTTGCCCCCAAGCCCAGAATGCGCCGCGCCATGCCGGGTGTGATGATGAAGTCGGACGATTTGCGCGGCTTGCGGCGCATCACTTCCCAGTGGGCGGGTTCGGTTGCCAGCGCTAGCGACGCGAAGGTGTCCATGATCAGGTTTACCCACAGCATTTGAATCACGGTGAGCGGGAACTGGACGCCGATGAACGGACCCAGCAGCGCGATACCCAGCGCCGCGACGTTGATGGTCAACTGGAACAGAATGAATCGCTGGATGTTCTGATAGAGCGAACGCCCCCACATCACCGCGTTGACGATGCTGCGGAACGAGTCGTCGAGCAGTACGATGTCGCTTGCCTCTTTAGCAATGTCGGTTCCCGAACCCATCGCCAGACCCACATTCGCATAGTTGAGGGCGGGCGCGTCGTTGGTGCCGTCACCCGTAACGGCGACGACCTGACCGCTGGCTTGCAGCGACGTGACCAGACGCATTTTGTCCAGCGGACGGGCACGCGAGAGTATTTTCAGTTTGAACGCGGCTTCACGGGCTTCTTCGTCGCTCAACGCCTCAAATTCGCGCCCGGAAAGGTGTTTCTCCGGCTTTTCGTCGTCGTCCGGGTCCCACAGTCCGATCTGGCGTGCGATCTCCTTCGCGGTTTCCGCGTTATCGCCGGTGACGATTTTGACCTTGATACCCGCTTCGCGGGCTGCCTGTACCGCCGCCGGAACTTCGGGGCGGATCGGGTCGGCAATCGCCACGTAGCCGAGCCAGATCATGTCGTTAGCCAGATGCTCGACATTGTCATCGTCTTCGTTGTCAACGACCTTGTAGGCAAAGGCGAGGGTACGCATCCCGCGCTTCTGGAAACTGTGTAACTGTTCTTCGATTTCCGCGCGGTAATCTGCCAAGGGCTTTAGCTCGCCGCCTTCGGTCAGGATGCTGCTGCATTGATCCAGTACGATTTCAGGCGCACCTTTGACGTGCAGCACCAGTTGGCGCAGCGCCGACGAGATGCCAAGCGTGCCCATATACTTGCGCTCTGCCGAGAAGGTCAACTGCACGCGCGTCTTGAACAGCAGGCGGTGTACCATGTAGTCAATGCCGCGTTCATCCAGCCAGAACAGGAGCGCCCCCTCGGTGCTGTCGCCAATCGATTTGATCGGCTCACCGGGAACGCGGCTCAGGTTCGCGGTTGTATCCGCCGCAAACGCCTCAACGATCAGCTTTTCATAATCGCTTTCCAGTTCGCTGCTCAGTGGACGACCACCAAGCACCGGGAAATTGGTCTCGCGCACGCGCATCTGATTGAGCGTGAGCGTTCCGGTTTTGTCGGAGCAGATGACGGT
This sequence comes from Oceanobacillus sp., assembly GCA_035304265.1. Taxonomy (GTDB): domain Bacteria; phylum Chloroflexota; class Anaerolineae; order Aggregatilineales; family Phototrophicaceae; genus Flexifilum. The sequence goes on along the minus strand of DATGQJ010000541.1, from coordinate 964 downwards.
TGCCGCGCCCACCGTTTCGGTTGCGTGCATCCGGCGGACGAGGTTGTTGGTCGCGGTCATGCGGCGCATACTGTAGGCAAGGCTGAGGGTAACGCTCATCGGCAAGCCTTCGGGCACGGCGACCACGATAATCGTTACCGAGACCATGAAGTAACGCAGCAGCGCCGTTCCCACGTCGCCGGGCAGCCATTCGGAAGGCGTAGACGGCAGCCAACCGGCAGCGATTCCAGCGATTGTCCCGATGGCAAAAATCACTAAGCCCGCGCCAATGGGCTTGAGCCACCCGCTGAGACCGCCTTCTTGCAGCCATTTGAACGGCTCTTTCGGGCGACCTGCCAGTTCAAAGGCGTCATAGACGATGGGCAGCCAGATACGGCTCAACATGGTCAACGCACTGATCGTCAGCACCGCGACGAAGAACCAGTTGCCGCTGCTCAAAACCAGATCGCCAACCGAGACGCCGCGCAGTACCAGCCCCACGTAAGTCAGCGCCGCGACGGAAAAGCCGAGCACACCGATCAGCTTGCTCAAGCGCTCCAACTGGGCATTGAGGGGCGTGACCTCTCCGGTTTCGGTGGTCGCTTCGCGGGCGATCTTGCCGATCACGGTGTTATCGCCGACGGCAGTTGCCTCGAAGATACCGTGACCATCAACCACAAGGGTACTGCGCGTCACTTTATCGTCGGTGTAGCGTTTATCTGCGGCGGTTTCCGGAGTGCTGACCACCTTGTGAACGGGCACTGACTCGCCCGTCAGCACTGCTTCGTTCACCTGTAACGCCACCTGTTCGCGCACCAAGCCGTCAGCCGGAATTTCTGCGCCTGCTTCGGTCAGAATGATGTCGCCCACCACGAGGTCTTTACGTGGCACAACCACGTATGCCCCGTCACGAATGACGTTGATAGGCGCTTCGTCGTTGACCTGATTGAGTACGTCAAATTCCCGGCTGGCGCGATATTCGTTG
>DATGQJ010000540.1:0-5382 GCA_035304265.1 Oceanobacillus sp. | reverse complement strand
GTCGGCGGGCGTGAAAAGCACGTTGTTCACGCCCTGTTTCTGGATGTGCGCTTGCGCGGTTTTGAGCATGGTGGGCGCATAATCACTGGCGATCACCCGCCGGACGTGCGGCGCGAACTTGAGCGCGGTATGCCCACCGCCTGTTGCCACATCCAGCGCCAGCCAGTCCGGTTGGGGCGCGGCAATTTCGACCAAACGGCTGAGTTCGTCGCCCTTCGCGTGTCCCGAACTGGTGACGTAATTCTGGGCGTACTGGCTGAAGCGTTCGCGGCTGTGTGCCTTGGGGTCAGGGGACATTTCTCCCTCAGAGATTACAGAGCAATTCGGGTTAGACCTCAACTATACAACAAAACGGTCATATAATGGCGAGGGCATAGACAACAGTTGGAGCCTATCCCTTGAACCAACCAGCAGAAAAAGATCGCCTATCACCTGAACCACTCACCGCGTCCCCGCCACGAGGACTGATGCGGTTTGTGTTACGCCTGCCTGTCGTCCTATACCGGCTGAGATTGGGCTGGGTGCTCGGTGAACGCTTTTTGATGCTCAATCACATTGGACGCAAAACGGGGCAATTACGGAAAACCGTCGTGGAAGTCATTGGGATTGACAACGGCACTTACTACATCGCTTCAGGCTGGGGATACAAGTCAAACTGGTATCAAAATTTACTTGCTCACCCGGATACCACTATTCAGATAGGGCGCAAAAAACTGGAAGTACATGCAGAAACGCTACCTGCCGATCAGGGCACACAAATCCTGATGGACTACCGCGAGCACCATCCGGTTGCGGCGAGCGAGTTGAGCCGCATTCTGGGTTTCAATTTGCGCGAAACCCCACCCGATAAACTGAGAGCCATCGTGCAAGCGTCGCTGCCGGTAGTTGCATTGCGGTCACAAGCACGTTAGATGATTTTTTCCACTGAACGTCTCAAATCCAGAGCCATTGAACTCGGCTTCAATCGCATGGGCATCACGCCTGCCGAGCCGTCTCCGAATCTAGATGCTTATTTGCGCTGGATCGACGCGGGGATGCACGGCGAGATGGGCTACATGGCGCGTCCTGACCGTCAGGCGCGGCGGCGTGATTTGAATGTGATTTTGCCCGGTGTTCGTTCGCTGGTGGTGGTCGCGCTGGATTACGGCGACGTGCTGCCACAGGACGTGCTCACCGATCCGTCGCGCGGGCGCATTGCCTCTTATGCGTGGGGGAAAGACTATCACGAAATTCTCACGCCACGCCTACAAACGCTGGCGGATTGGCTGCAAGTCGAGATCGGCGGCTCGTTCCGCGCTTACGTGGATACCGGCGCGATTCTGGAACGCGATCATGCGCGGTTGGCAGGACTCGGCTTCGTCGGCAAAAACACCATGCTGATTCACCCACGCTTCGGCAGCAAATTTTTTCTTGGCGTGCTGCTCACCGACATCGAATTTGACGAATGTGATTCACCACTTCCAAAAGCAAGCATGTGCGGAAGCTGTACCCGCTGCCTCGCCGCCTGCCCAACCAACGCCTTTCCGCGCCCCTTTGTTTTAGACGCGCGGCGCTGCATCAGCTACTTGACCATTGAATACAAAGGCTGGATAGACCGCGATTTGCGCCCGTTGATGGGCAACTGGGTTTTCGGTTGTGACGTGTGTCAGGACGTGTGCCCGTTTCAGCGGTTCGCGCCCGGTGCGACGGACAAGACATTGTTACCCGTCAATCTTGACCGCGCCGCGCCGCTTCTGCTCGATTTGCTGGCATTGGATGACAATGGATTTCGGGTCCGTTACGGCGGGACACCGCTGGAACGGGCGAAGCGCGACAAGCTGGTGCGAAACGCCTGCGTCGCCGCTGGAAACTGGGGAGATGAGGCGGCGGTTCCCTCGCTCACCCGCCTTCTGGATGACGAAAGCCCGCTGGTGCGCGGTCACGCGGCATGGGCGTTAGCACGAATCATAGGCGAAGATGTGAAGCCATTGCTGAGAACGCGCATTGATCGTGAACCGGATGACGAAGCTAAAGCTGAAATAGCGGAGATTCTGAGATAAGATTCGGTTGGCTGAGTGCGTCAAAAGCAACGGCACACAGTATCCAAATAGAGGAGTAAAGTGATGAGTCCTGAACAGAAGACTTTTGTTGTACCCAATATCGGTTGCGATGGCTGCGTGCGCACCATCACCAACGAATTGAGTCAACTTGAAGGTGTTCGGAAGGTCGAAGGCGACGTGGAGAGCAAGGTTGTCACCGTCCAGTGGGAAGCCCCGGCGACGTGGAACCAGATTGAAGCAAAGCTCGACGAAATCGAGTATCCGCCCGAACGGACGCTGATGCCGTGAATACGTCGATTTCGACGTATTCACCGGGTAAAAACGATGCCCTCGCATAAGCGGGGGCATTTCATTTATGCCGCCATGTGCGCCATCTGGCGGCACGACTCGGCGCAGCGACGGCAGACACTCGCGCACTCGCGCATCTGGGCATCGTTCCCGGCAAGACGCTCGCAGTCTTCGGCGCAGCGTTCACATATCTCGGCACAGACCCCACAGGTTTGCCCGTGAAATACCGATCCGCGAATCATGAAATCCGCGCTGGTCTGGCAGATTTGGGCGCAGTCCAATAGCAGGCGAATGTGATCAGGCGCGGCATGTGCGCCCCCCATGCTTAGGCAGTGTGGAACCGTGGCGAGGCATATCTGGTGGCAGGTCGTACAGTTCTCAATACACTGCTGCATCTCCGCAGTCATCTGATATGAATGTGTCGTATGCATTTTTCACTCCTTTACCCTTCCATAAATCCATTGTAAAATAAATTTTGTAATTAAAAGATGTGTATCCGATTGGAAAGGAAGGATGAATCATGCAGAGCACAACTTTTCAATTGCCAAGTGTCGCCGCCGAAACCGACTGGGTTGTGGTGGAAAATGCGCTCCGGCAAATCAACGGAATGCGGCACGTTGAGGTTCACCGCCTCACGCGCCTTGTCACCGTACAGTATTCCGATCCGGCTTCGTGGGACGATATTTCAAGGACGTTAGACGGTCTGGGCTACGTACCGGACAACGCCGAACCGTGGTAACGCGCTATCCCATCAGCGCGACTTCCTTGCTTTCCGGGTCGTATTTGACCTGCACCGTCGCGCCGGGTTGTAGCTGCGGAATCTGAAGGATGGAAATCAACTTCTCGGTTTCTGCCTGAAATGCGGGCTGACCGGGCGGCTGTACTTCCAGCAGTATCCTGACGACTGGTTGATGATTGATTCGGGTTCCCGTCTCCGAGAGGTTGATGATCTTCGCCTGTGCCAGTTGACCGTTCTTCAGTATGGCGCGGTTGGCTAGCATACTGACAATAAAAGCTCCCGGAATGAGCACCATAGCAGCAACCGCGAGGATACCGCCGATGACCAACGAATACTGCGTGATTGGGGGGAATTCCTCAAATGCGTAGCTGCCTTCAGGCACTCCCATCATGCCGATGAACATGGTGCCAAAGGGAATCCACATCAACATAAAGCAGCGCCATCCAATTTTTCGCATGAGTTGAGCGCGTTTCATGGCGTGACCTCCTGTGCAGCGACGTTCTAGTTCTTATTCAACAGGCATTACGAATTACGCGCAAGCGTCTTCACGCAGCCGGGGGAAGGCATTTCAAAGCTGTATCCGGTCGGGGTCAGCTTGCCCGTCGTTTGGTCGATCCAGAAGCTGACCACGTTGCCGCTGTTCTGATTGCCGACGATCAGAAACGTGCCGCCGGCGTCGATGGCAAAGCTGCGGGGCCAATCGCCCCGTGTGGATTCCCATCCCATCGGGTAAAGCTCGCCTGTCTGCGGGTCGATGGCGAAGATCACAATGCTGTTATGTCCTCGGTTCGAGCCATAGAGAAAACGCCCGCCCGGAAGCACGTGAATATCCGCCCCATAGCTGGTTTCATTAAAACCCTGCGGCAGCGTCGAAATCGTCTGTCGCTCACGCAGGATGCCATATGCCGCATCGTATTCAAAGACAATGACCGTATTTGAAAGCTCGTTGATTAAGTAAATGTGCGTCTGCGTGAAGGTGAGATGGCGCGGACCCGACCCTTCATCTACCTCCACATAAGGTTGATCATGTGGAATCAGTTGTCCGGTGGCGAAGTCCAGCGCGTACAGCATCAGCTTGTCGGTGCCGAGATCAGTCACAAGCACGCGCGTGTTCGTCAAATCCATCGTGATCATATGGGTGTGCGACTCGTTCTGGCGCTGCGGGTTCACACTGCGCCCCTCATGCTGGATGTGCGCCGTCGCTTCCCCTAAGTGACCCTCTTGCGAAATCGGGAATACGGTGATGCTACCCACGCGGTTCGCGCCGTGGTAGTTTGCCACCAGCACGTAACGTCCGGTGCTGTCTACCGAGACATAACAGGGTGAAATTCCCTGCGTCGGCTGTTGGTTGATGAAAGTCGCCGCGCCCGTTTGCGGATCAAGCGAGAAAGCAGCCACAACGCCGGGGTCTGCCTCGACATCTCCGGTGTTCGTCCCGGTTACGTACATCAGCGGCAGTCTTGGATGAAAGGCAATATAGTGACCGGGGCGCACATCCGTGATTGCGCCTATCTGCCGGAGCGCTCCCGTACTATGGTCGAGTTCGCATATATAAACACCTACGTCGTTATCTTTTTGAGAACTGCTTACATACACAAGGTTGGTGGGCGACATACTATTCCTCTGGAGGTGAAGTCAAGCGTGGGTAGTATCTCGCAAAACCGCCTCCATCACAAACCTGTCCAATATTTACAAGACCCCGTCGCTGCTCCCGCTTACTATTGATGAGGATGTATTGAGCAAGAGAGGAAGGTATTATGGACATCAGCCATGTGGGAACAGTATCGGTGTTTGTGAGCGATCAGCAGCGAGCAAAGGAGTTTTACACCAACGTGCTCGGCTTCGAGCTTCGCACCGATGCGCCACTCGGTCCCGACTCAGAAGCGAGGTGGATTGCGGTAGCGCCCAAAGGGGCACAAACCGAACTGGTTCTCTATCTACCAGACGAATACTGGGAACACTACAAACAGACGGTAGGCAAACCGCAGGCGTTCACCTTACACGTGAAGGATATGCAGAAGGTTCACGCCGAACTCAAGAGCAAGGGCGTCACCTTCATTCAGGAACCGGACATCCAGCCGTGGGGAAGCAACGCCACTATCTGCGACTCTGAAGGCAACCACATCCTGCTGGTGGAACCGGCGAAGTGAGGGGGAGTATTCGCTGGGCGCACACGTAGGTGCGCCCTACGAGACTCGTTTGTAGGGAATCTGTCAAGAATCGTGTGTAAATGGGATGGCCTCCTAGATTGGGAACCGATCTTCAAAGCGGATCGCTAACTGGTTCAGGATATTGGCCCAATTGGGAACGGGCATC
>DATGQJ010000539.1:0-5200 GCA_035304265.1 Oceanobacillus sp. | reverse complement strand
GGCAAATACCTCACGCTCGAAGAACCACCGGAATGGCGGCGTGCGAAAGGCAAAACTGCGTAAGTTGTCGATGATCGGGTTTTCACCGCCGTGTTGGGGTGGACTTTCCAACCAGACCTTGCCCTTGAATCCGGCTTGCCGTAGGGTCGATTTCAGACTCCACATCGACTGTTCATTGACGTGAACATGCTCGTTGACCGAAACCAGAAAATTACGCGGATTCTTGGGATAGCGTTCTCCCTGTCCGAGCAAGGTGCGGAAAAGCCGTACCAGTGGGTAAGCATAGCGGTCATACCAGATGTTGGGGGCGGTGTGGACGACAAACAAGCCATCGGGCTTGAGCACCCGGTACACTTCGCTCAACGCCTTCTGCAATTCCCACGGATATAGATGCTCCACCACGTCGAACATCAGCACACGGTCAAAAGCCGCATCGGGAAAGGGTAAGGACTTCGCGTCTGCCTGCATTACCGCAGTACGACCCGGCGCAATTCCGTCAACCGCTTCGATGACGTTATGAGACAAATTCACGGCGACGGTGGCGTAATCGATTCCATAGGCGTCCGCGCCGAGTTGTGCGGCGTGACGCAGGATTTCCCCGCGTCCACAGCCTACGTCGAGCAGTGTCATACCCGTTGTGACCTGTGCCAGTGAAAATGCTGACGCAAGCCGTCGTGACAGTTGTTCGCCTTCGCTGCTATTGAATTCGTCGTAACCTTCACACGCCGTACGAAAGTATTCCTCGTCGTAGAGCGTGGATGGGACGGGTTGTCGTTCGTTCTGCCTATCCAATGGTTGCTGCCTGCGGGTAATGCTGTTTTCTCATGTTAGTTTCGTGTTTGGATTATACTCTAGCCTTCCATGAGCGCAACGCATAATTGTATGTACGGACTTACGCCGTTGGGTACGGTCTTTCCCTGTTGATCAGGCTGAATCAGGTAAAAGTTGGAAAACGATTGGTGAAATTCAAACCAATTTCTATCTTTTGATGCTACGTAAATCAGGTTATAATATAGAACTTGTGTTCTACAAAAAAAGGACGCTAGAATCACGTGAGCCGCGTAATTCCTAGGGGTAAAATTTCGACGTATAACTGCGTCTGTATCGTGGCTCAAAATCCCCGTGATGCAACCAATTGACAATCTATTCTCACGCAACTTTATGCGCGGTTGCTTCGTACTGGGTTTTGATTTTCTAACGGTCTGGAGATTGTAAATTAAGAACAAATGTTCTATCATTGAATTTCGCAAACAACCCCATTTCGTTGGGGTTTTCTTAGGCATTTCATACGCTTTCTAGAGGCGCTCACCAGTATAATTGGGTGTGCAGCAAAACGGATAAGAAATGACGACACAAACGTATCGCAAAACTCGCGCTACCAAAAGCGCAAAAACAACAACTCGTGAAACCAAAGCCACGACTTCACGTGCAGAACAGCATCTCATGCGGTTTTTGCCCGGATGGATCATCATTCTGGCGGTGCTCGTCGTGTTGCTTCCGAATGTCCTTGCGGCAACCTATGGTGCGGCGGGGCAGGTGTTAAATACGATACCAAGCTCTCTGAGCGTTGCCGGTATATCGTCTGTATCAACGGTTGGTGGAATCGCGCCGCTATTCACCGCCGAAGTGCAGTATTGGGCAAACGATATTCAGCGTTGGGCGGCGGAATACAACCTCGATCCCAATTTGCTGGCGACCATCATGCAGATCGAATCCTGTGGTCATCCCGACGTGAGCAGTTCAGCAGGGGCACAGGGATTGTTTCAGGTGATGCCGTTCCACTTCGAGGCAGGGGAAATTCAGACTGACCCCGATACCAATGCACGACGCGGCGCGAACTTCCTTGGTGAATGTCTGGGATGGGCAAATGGCGATCCCAACCTTGCGATGGCGTGTTACAACGGCGGACCCGGCGTTCTCAGCCGTCCATACTCGACGTGGCCCGCTGAGACACAGCGTTACTACCTGTGGGGTTCGACCATTTACGCCGACGCAGTTCAGAACGTATCCAACAGCCAATCGTTGACCAATTGGCTCAACGCTGGTGGTTCTAACCTGTGCGTTCGCGCGGCGAACAATCTCGGATTGATCGACTAACCAAATCGAGGCAGGCGCACAAGTGAAGGGGCAGAGATGCCCCTTCTTTTATTTCAAGCGTGCGGGGCGGTCAATTCAAGCTGGATGTTATCAGGGTCGCGGAAGGCGAGTACGTAAATGGGAAGCCCGACATGCCCCAGATCATTTATTTCGCCGTGTGGAACATTGTTTTGATCGAAGGTATGAACTGCTGCTTCGAGATCGGCGCGGCTGGCGACACCGAAGCTGACGTGATCCAGTCCGGCACGATTTTCAGTAAATCGATCATTCGGCGGCGCTTGTGTGGAATCAGGTGCCAGATTCAGGGCGAGGATGGTGCTGCCATTCGCCATAATGACCTTGGGTCCTAATTCCATGAGCACTTGAAATCCTAGAATATTCGAGTAGAAATCACGAGCGCGGGGCACATCCGTTACCGTAAGTGCCAGATGATGAACGCCATTTAATGCAATTGACATGATCTTTTTCTCCTTTAATAGAATTTTTCAAATGAAGCGGGCAGATCATTTGACCTGCCCGTTTGAATCTATTGAACTATTTTGACTACAACACCGGCGCGTGAGTTGAACGCGGGATGAACTGTCCGCCGCCGTTCGTGCCGAACCACTGATCGCCATCCACCAGCTTTTTGCCGCGCTGATACACCTGCACCGGAACGCCGGTCACGGTCATGCCTTCGTACAGGTTGTAGTCGCAGCGCATGTGGTGAGTCTTGGCGCTGATCGTGTGCTGCTTGTTCGGGTCCCACACCACGATGTCGGCATCCGAGCCGACTGCGATTGTGCCTTTGCGTGGGTACATACCGAAGATTCGTGCTGGATTGGTGCAGTTCAACTCTACGAAGCGGGACGGCGAGATCTTGCCCGTGCCTACGCCGTGCGTCCACTGTACCATCAACCGGTCTTCCAATCCGGGCAGCCCGTTGGGGATTTTGGCGAAATTCCCCTTGCCCAGTTCCTTACCGGGACGGCGATAGGTGGGGTCTTGCTTTTCGTATTCCGCCCAATTACCGTCGTTGTGCTTTTGCGCCCATTCCTGCCACGGACCGATGCCGCCTTCATACCAGAAATCGCAGTGGTCGGTACTGACGACTTGCAGCGTACCATCCCGTACTGCTTGCCACAGCACAGCATGATCATGGGCACTGCGGATCGGCGGGGAGCAAACGTACTTCGCGCCTTCAAAGCCCGGTTTCGCCAGATGGTCATCCACCGTCATGAAGAAATATTGCACGCAGGTTTCACCCATGACCGGATACCCAAGTGCCCGCCCGCGTCGTAGTGCCTCAATCGCAGGTTCGCAGGTCATATGAACGACGTACAGCGGACATCCGGTCATCCCCGCCATGACGACGGCGCGATTGGTCGCCTCACCTTCGATTTCCGGCGGGCGCGAAGCAGCGTGATATTTGGGATCAGTCTTGCCCTCTGCCAGCAGCGCGGGCGTCAACTCCGCTTCCACGTCGCCATTCTCGGCATGAACCATCACAATCATGCCGTGTTTCGCCGCCTGTCGCATGGCTTTGAACAGGGTCGCGTCGTCGATCTGAAAGACGTTTTTATATGCCATGAACAACTTGAGCGACGTGATGCCTTCATCCACCATCGTTGGGATTTCTTCCATCACATCGTCGCGCAGGTCGGTGATGGCGATGTGAAAAGCATAGTCGATCTGAGCAGGCTCGGCTTTTTTGCGCCACGTCGCTAATCCGTCATGCAGGCTGCCGCCTTTGGGCTGGATCACGAAGTCGATGTGCATGGTCGTGCCGCCGAAAGCCGCCGCTTTGTGACCCACGTCGAAGTCGTCGTTGCTGTACGTGCCACCGAATGGTAGGTCGAGATGTGTATGTACATCAATGCCGCCCGGCATCAGGTATTTCCCTGTACAGTCCACCACCTCATGTCCTGTGGGGTCGAGATCGCGCCCGATGAGCGTGACGATTTCTCCCTCAACTAGCACATCAGCTTTGGTCATGTCGCTGGCGGTGATGACGGTGCCGTTTTTGAATAGTGTTCCCATTGCTTACTCCAGTTAAAAGTTAAAAGTTGAAAGTGAAAAGGTTTAGCCTATGGAGTTATTCGGCTGTTTCTGAACGATAGAAAACAGAAGCCCGCCAATAACGCGACTCACCTCCATCGCTTGAGTCAGCAATCGGTTGAATTCTGACTGGTTGATGTATCCAACATCGTAGGCAACGTAAAGTTGCGAACGAACCTCGCCGCACGATGCTTTGGCAATCGCTAGAAACCGCCGAAATTCGTTCGGGCTGTTGCGTTCAAAACCCTCAGCGATGTTCGACATAATGGAGACTGCCGCCCGCTGAATTTGCCCGGCGAGACCATGATCTTTGATAAAACCGTCTGATCTGGTTATTTCGTATATGTCTCGTGTGAGTTCTCTCGCTTTTTGCCATGCGATGAGATCTTCAAACTGTTCTATCTTCAATGTGGTCTCGCTTTCTACTTTCAGCTTTTTACTTTGTACTTTCAACTTGCTGAAAGCGCGGCAAAATGTGCTTTCCGTACTCTTCCACAATCCGCTCTTCTTCGCCACACATCAAATAGATGTTGAACTGCGTAACCCCAATGGATTGAAGTTCCTGCAATTTTTCAACGTGCTTTTCGACGGGTCCCAGAATACCGAAACTGTCGATAATGTCCTCAGTGATAAATCCCAGATGATCGGCGTCTTTGTCCGCGTGATGGCGATAGTCGTAGCCTTTGCGCCCTTCGATATAATCCGTGAGGCGCTTCGGAATCATATCGCCTGCCTTGCCGTACTTCTCTACCAGATCGGCGACGTGGTTGCCCACCATTGCCGGGAACCAGCGGGTCTGCTCACGGGCTTTTGTCATATCGCCCACCCACACTGGCGCGGCAGACATCACTCTATAGTTGCTCATATCGCGTCCGGCGGTTTTACCCGCTTCCAACGCCTGATCGGTGAACCACTTCACCAGCCAGGGATCGGCAAGCTGGATGATCAACCCGTCGCCTGCACGTCCGGCAGCACCAAGCGCCTTCGGTCCGTAGGCTGCGAACCAGACCGGAATTTCATAACCGGTTGCCCAGGGAATTTGCACAGGTGCGGAGTCTTCTTCGTA
>DATGQJ010000538.1:0-2953 GCA_035304265.1 Oceanobacillus sp. | reverse complement strand
GCAGCCAATTTCGATGCGTACCTGCCCTATGCAGTTGCTTTCGGGCTGGATCGCACATGGATACGGCGTTTCCAGAAGGTCGAGCAAGTACCCATCCCACCCTGGTATTATCCAACGTACCTCGGTGGACCGTATCGGCGGGGGTACATTCCCGGATCGGCGGTGCCGCGTAGTATGACCAGCAATGGCGGCGGGCTTCCCGGCGAACTGGCACGCGCAGGGGATGGCGGAATGTCACTTGACAGCATGTCTCAGAGTGTGTCTGCCGGTCTAGAGTCAATTTCCAACGGTTTAAGCACTATGATGGAATCGGCAGCGCGTGTCATGACCAGCCGTCCTCAGCAGGCGTCCGGCAGCGGCAGATGGAGCAGCGGTGGCAGCAGTTGGAGCGGTGGCGGTTTCAGCGGTGGTGGTGGCAGCGGCGGCGGCAGCCGAGGCTTTGGATAAACTGGGGGCGACCATGAACAACAGTCGTTTGGTAGGCATTATCCTTTCAGTTGCAGGTTTGGGCGTAGCCGTAATCGCGGGCTTGTGGTTAGCCTCGCAGTTGGCGTCTGGAGCGTTGAGTTCCGGTGGCGCATTGATTGGCGCAGGGATCGCCTTCGTTCCGGTGGCGCTGCTGGTAGGCTTTGGGGTTTATCTCTATCAGCGCGGTGGAGAAGAGGCACAGGTCGAATCGACCATGCAGAAGCAGCGTCAGTTGATGGACATTCTGCGAAGTCGTGGGCAGGTGTCAGTCAACGACATGGCGCTAGAAATGCAGGTCAGTGTCGATGCTGTGAAGGATATGGTTCATCAACTGGTGGGGTTGCAGGTGTTCAGCGGGTACGTAAACTGGAACGACGGTACGCTGTACTCGGCTGAAGCCAGTAGCCTACGCGAACTCAAGCAGTGTAAGAACTGCGGCGGGGAAATCACGCTGGCAGGGAAGGGCGTGGTGGTCTGTCGTTTTTGCGGAACCGAATACTTTTTGTCGTGACAAAAGGAGCGTTGCATGTCAGAACTTTATGATCAGATCGTCAGTGATCGCGGTTCATTTGAGCGTTTACTGGCACGCATTCCGGGCTTTCGCGGGTATATCGACAAGGCGGCGCGACGCACGGCAGACCGCATGATTCGAGATCACGTCGCGGATTTGCTTACGCAGCGGATAAACAGGCTGGTGGTGCTCGAAAAGCGACTTTTGGACAACAACGGCTTGTCTTATATGAGCAAGACCAACAGCGTAAAAACCAAGCTGCAAACCTATCGTGACCGCGTGAAAGCCGCTGCGCCGGGGTATTCCGGTTTTATGGAAGCGGTGAAGATAGAGGCGGAAGAATTGGAGCGTCTCTATAGCTTTGACGAAGCGCAGCTTCGCTATGCAGATCGCTTTGCCGAAGCGTTAGATGCTCTGGAAAGCGCCATCAGCAGCAATTCAGGGATTGAGGAAGCGATTGCCAGCCTCGACCAACTCACGATTGAAGCGAATGAGGCGTTCTCGTTGCGCGAATCCGTTTTGACCGACCTCGATCAGAAATCGTCCTGACCAATAGAAAGGTGTACAGAATATGCCACGCATTATTGACGTAATCGATCACGTAAATGTCGCCAACGACGAACTGGCATACCGCGAACCGCAGGCTGGCAGCGGCGACTGGCGAATGGGATCGCAGGTGATCGTAGGAGAGAGTCAGGCTGCCGTTTTCGTGCGCGGCGGTGAGGCGCTCGACACGCTGGGTCCGGGGCGGCATACGCTTTCGACAGCGAACCTGCCTATTCTTTCTGGCTTGATCGGGTTGGCGACGAGCGGACGGACGCCGTTCACTGCCGACCTGTATTTCGTGAACATGAAAGACATGCCGCAGGTCGGATGGGGCACGAACCCACCGATTGTGATGGAAACGCCGGGGCGCGGACTTGGCGTCGTGCTTCTGATTACGCATGGCGTCATCGACATCGGCGTAGACGATCCGATGCGATTCGTGAAGCAGTATGCCGTTGGCAAGCCGATAGTGCGCCTGAACGACATCAAAGATCGCATTCAGAGTATGCTGCTTGGTGAAATTAGTGAGCTTATTCTGAAATCTGGTGCGCAAAGTGTCCCCGATGCCAACCGCATTTTGAGCGACATCGAAGGCGCAATGCTGGCGAAGGTGAACGAGAAGTTTCAGGCGCTTGGGATGCGCATCAAAGCGTTCGAGGCGAACCCGTTCCGCGCGAAAGAAGACGTTTCGCTGGAAGAACTGCGCAATTACATCAGCATTGAAGATTACGAGCGCATCCAACGGCTGAACATCGCGCAGAAAGCGGCGGAGAATCCCGGTATGGGCGGTGCGCTGGCGGGCGCTGGCGTAGGTTTAGGCGTTGGACAGCAGATCGGCGCTGCGCTGAACCCGGATATGGCGGAGATGCAGCGGCAGATGGCGCAGCAGCAGTTGATGATGCAGCAGTTGATGATGCAGCAGTTAGGGCAGCAAGGAGGACAACAACAGCCTTCAGGGGGAGGCTCGGCACCGGCGAATCCACAGACCAAAGAGGAAATTCAGGCACTACTGGATGGTCTGGATATAAAGCTGGCATCTGGTGAGATTTCGGAGTCGGTTTACAATCGGCTCGTGGAAAAATGGCAGAAGCGACTCGAAGAGATGGGCTAAGACGATTTTCTTCGATTTTGAGAGGTGCTTGAACGAGCGCCTCTTTTATTTCGTGGTAAAAGTGTCATTTCGCATAGTCAGGAATGAATACAGTTTGAAGGACGAAGTAATCTTCCTCTCCGACGGGCAGCCGTTCGTTGGTATCCGGGTCATACAGCCCGATTGTGAGCGTGTATTCTCCTGCCGGTATAGATTGAACGGGGAGTGTAAACACGTCACGATAGAGCGTAGCCACTTCCCAACTCGTGGTACTGATGCGTCCATCCTGCGGGTATTGGTCATCTTGTGACCAGAGTGGAGTTTCGGTTGTGGGATTC
>DATGQJ010000537.1:0-2388 GCA_035304265.1 Oceanobacillus sp. | reverse complement strand
AAGCGAGCAGATCGAGAAAAGCGAATGGCTCGGTTAAATCAATGCCGATGCCGGTTTGATCGCTCCCGAAGGCATAACGATAAGGCGTGCTCAGACTTTCCGGTTCCCCCACACCATCGGCTCCCGGACGGAACGGCATCCAATCGAACGCGCTCAAACGAACACCGATGTCCAGCCCCGGCGCTTCAGCGCGAATTCCGGCGACGATTTCACGCAGAAAACGGGTACGGTTCTCGAAGCTACCACCGTAACACCCATCTCGATCAACTGCGCTGAGAAACTCGTGTCCTAAATAGCCGTGACAATGTTTGATGTCTACGAAATCGAAGCCCGCGTTTTGTGCCAGAGTCGCAGCATGAACAAAATCGTCGATTAAGTGGTCAATCTCGTCGTCGCTGAACAACGGATGATCGGGTGGAACGTGATACTTTGCATCCAGCATTGGGTGACGATAAAGGATTTTTGGCTCAAGCTGGCTATGGTGTGATGGGCGTGCGAAGCGTCCAGAGTGAGTCAGTTGCAGTCCGATCATCAGGTCATCGGTATTGCCGAAACGTTCGCGGTGCGCCGATACCAATACCTCTCTCAACGCGACCATTTCGGGGTAAGTCTCAGCGTTGAGGACGAGTTGGTTCGGGTTGGCGCGTCCGTCGTGACGAACCGCGATAGCTTCACAACCCCAGATCAGTTTTGCACCGGTCTGCCCGAACCGCTGCCACCGCCGCCGCACCAACTCCGTCGGACGCCCATCAGGTGTCCCGTCCCAGCCTTCCATCGGCAGGACAGCGAAACGATTGCCGATAGTCTTTCCTTTATAGATCAACGGCTGTGCCAGCGGCGCATCTGCGTCAACCTGCATGGTTTCATCAAATGAGAGTTCGGCGCTGATACTGCTGAGGTAATCTCGAAATTCACTGGCTGACCGGAGCTGCGCTACACGCTTATAGTGCATCTTTATCTCTCCACAGCGCCGAAATCGGCTTGATTAGGAAGGAAAATATTGGGATGACGGTTCGCAACACAAACCATCAAGCAATCCTTTGCATTTTGCAAAAAAGCCATATATCCTATAGGATATACGAGTTTTACATGTTTGCAAAATTCAAAACCAAACGTCGGCAAGGAGGTGGTTAAAAACGCTGAAACGACAGACAATGAAACACAATAACGCTCACCATTTGGTTAGAAAAGAGGACTGACAAAATATGAGCACCAAAAAATTCTCCCTCGCCCTTCTTATTATTCTGACCCTTTCTATGCTGTCCGCAACGATGGTGGCGGGTCAGGACACCCTCGAACTTCAGATGACGTGGTGGGGGTCGCAGAATCGGCATGACCGTACCATCGCCGTCATCGAAGCGTATGAGGCGGAAAACCCCGGCATCGACATCGTATACGAATTCTCGAACTTTACCGATTATTGGCCCCTTTTGCAGACGAAAGCTGCCGCCGGACAACTGCCCTGCATCATGCAGCATGACTATGCTTTCCTCGCGGAATGGGCGAATCGCGGCTTGCTCCTCCCTCTGAATCCTTATTTCGAAGATGGCACGATTGATGTCTCCAACGTCGCGCAGTCGATCATCGACAGCGGCAGCATCGACGGGCAGGCTTATGGTCTGAGCCTCGGCACCAACTCCCCGGCGCTGATCCTCGACGTGGATCAATTCGAGGCTGCTGGACTTGAACTGCCGCCGACTGACTGGACGTTCGCGGATTTCGAGCAAATTGCGAACCAACTGCACGAAGAACTGGGCATCTGGGCAATTTCCTACGGTATGTTCGACCCGCAGTTCTGGCGCGGCATTTACATCAGCCGGGGCGAGTGGATTTTCAATGAAGAAGGCACCGGACTTGGCTACGAAGACGATCAGCCCTTCATTGATTATCTGAATATGCTGATCCGCTTGCAGGAATCCGGCGCGATTGCTACCGCCGAAGAAGCTGTTGAAGCCAGCGCGAACGGTCACGAAAATTCCCCGATTGTGACGGGTGGCGAAGCCATGCGTTACCAGTGGAGCAATCAGGTCGTGTCGATCTTCGCGGCAGCAGGTGAAGGTCGCAACTTCCGCCTGTGGCCCCTGCCACGTCCTGAGGGCGGCGCATCTGCCAATTATCTGAAGCCGTCGATGTTCTTCTCGATCCCGTCGCAGTGCCAGAATCCCGACGAAGCCGCTGCATTCATCAACTACTTCACCAACGACCTTGAGGCAAACGAAATCCTGTTCGCAGAGCGCGGCGTGCCGATTTCGACGGAAGTTCAGGAACACCTGCGTCCGATGCTCGACACGGTTGGCACGGAAACCTTTGACTTCATCGCCACCGTCGCTGAAGATGCCAGCCCGGTGCCTCCCCCAGAGCCGCAGGGTTGGAGCGACTTGAGCGCCA
>DATGQJ010000536.1:0-8369 GCA_035304265.1 Oceanobacillus sp. | reverse complement strand
ATGGGGGGAAAAGCAGCATGAGCAGCAGCACAATCACACGCTCAAAGCGCGAGAAAAGCCCGATCTTCACCGAGAGATCGGCTTCGCCCGCGCGAGCACGCACGTAGCTTACCACAAAAGTGCCGATCAGGGCTGCCATCGTCAGCAGTAAATTATCCGGCTGCGAAACTGATGCAAAATAATACGCCAAACCGCCAAAAATGAAACCGTCAGCATAGCGATCCAACGTCGAATCGAGCACTGCGCCACGCCGATCTTTGCGCTGCATCGCCCGTGCGACTGCCCCATCAAGGGCATCCAGCGGCAGGCTAAGGAGCAGCAGAATGCCGCCTAACTGAAACTGCCCGCGTGCGATGAAAAACGAGCCGACGGCGACGACGATCAACCCGACGATGGTGATGGTGTCCGGGTGAACGCCCATTTTGTGAACGGCGTGCCCGGCGCGGCTGATGAAGCCTGCGGTTAATGCACGGACGCGATCTGTGAGAGTTACAGGATGTTGCATAATGACACTTGATAATCCACCGACAATCCAGTACACTTTTTGCGTTTACGGGGTGTGGCGCAGCTTGGTAGCGCGCGGCGATCGGGACGCCGAGGTCCCCGGTTCAAGTCCGGGCACCCCGACAAGACGACCTAAATGGTCGTTTTTGTTTTCCTCTGTCGCATCACCTCGAATGCCAGAATCGCCGCCGCCGGAGTCGTCCCCAACGACTGCCTGAACTCTCTCCCATAGGGAATTTTCAGCCGCACATCTGCCGCATCCGCGAACGAGCGAGTGACCCCGCGCTTCTCTCCGCCAATCACCAGAAACAAGGGGGTGGTTAAATCCGCCTCGTAGAGTGAGACGGCACGATCTCGATCCGTCACCGCTACGATTAGCCCGTGCTGGCGGTAGAAGTCTGCCGCTTCCTGCGTGGTTTCGGCAACTGCCGTCGGGATTAACTCCGATGCGCCCGCCGACGAACGCGCCACAACACCCGCCGCGCTCATCCAGTTGCGGGGACGCACGACCAGCCCGTCCGCGCCCGCCGCATAAAAAGCGCGTACCGCCTGCCCGAAGTTGTACGGGTCTTCCACGCCATCGAGCATGACGACGAATGGACAGTCCTTTCCTTCAATCAATGCTTCCAAGTTGACGAAACGGCGCCCCCCCACCAATGCAATGATGCCGCCGTGTGTCTTGCCTTCTACATGCGATTCAATCACGTCGGCGGTGACGCGCTCGGCGGTGACACCCGCTTCTGCCGCCAGCTTTGCAAGGCGCAGCACGTTCGGCTCGCGCAGGTCACGGCGGATGTAGATGGCGTGGATGTCGCGGCTTTGCGCTCGCAGCGCCGCCTCCACCGAGATCAAGCCTTCCAGCACCGCGTCCACCATGTGCCTACAGACCCTTCGCCTTCGCTTCGTTCCAGAAGGCGTCCAATTCTTCGAGCGTGTAATCTTCCATCGGTTTGCCATTGGCGGCAGCCGCTTCTTCAACGTAGCGGAAGCGGCGGTAGAACTTGGCATTGGCTTTGCGCAGAGCCGTCTCCGGCTCAATGTTCAGCCACCGCGCCCAGTTGACGATTACGAACAGCAGATCGCCCATTTCTTCGGCGCGGTGTTCGTCGTCTGTCGCGTTCAGCACTTCGTCCAGTTCTTCGCGCACTTTGGCGATTACGTCATCTACGCTGTGCCAGTCGAAACCCGGTTTCGCGGCTTTGGCGGTGTATTCGTGCGCTTGCAGCAGGGCGGGTAATCCTTTGGGCACGCCGTCCAGCAGGGATTTGCGCTTTTCGCCTTTTTCGCGCTGCTTGATCGCGTCCCAGTTGGCGACGACTTCCTGCGCACCGTCTACGCTCACGTCGCCCCACACGTGCGGATGGCGGCGGATCATCTTCTGGTTGAGGATGGACAACACGTCGCCCATGCGGAATTCGCCGTCGTCTATCGCAATCTGCGTATGCAGGACGACTTGCAGCAGCAGATCGCCCAATTCCTCGCGCAGCGCATCCGGGTCTTCGGCGTCGATGGCTTCCAGAACCTCGTGCGCTTCTTCCAGAAGATATTTTCGCAGCGAAAGGTGGGTCTGTTTGCGATCCCACGGGCAGCCTTCGGGGGCGCGTAGATGGGCAATGATTTCCTGAAACTGCTCGAAGCTGCTCATATTGCCGAGCGCCGGGACATAGAGTGACGTGAGGTGTTGAATGTGCGAGCTGTGGTCGATCTCATACAGAGGCATGGTTTCCACACGCTCGTTCTCTGTGCCTGCGCCATGCACCAGATGCACCGTGAACTCGTCGGGATACTGGTTCATCAGCGTCAATTTGAGGTCGGAGGCGACGGCGCGGCTGTATACCTGCCCCAACAGCGCGGGATAATCGGGGTTAATCGGCGGGTGGTGCATGGCGGCAAGATCAATGGCGTCGAGAATTTGCAGACCATCGAGCGCGTCTATGCGCAGCAAGCGCAGGGTCGGCTCGACAAAGCTGATCCCGCTGACGATTTCGATTTTGAGATCGCCCGCCTTTTCGAGCAGGCGCGTCACCGTCGATTCGCCCACCAGCGGGTCGCCGGGAACCGCGTAGACGACATCCCCTGTCGCTGCCGCAGTGAGCAATCGCTCGACAATTGTGTTGTAAATCTGCTCGAAGTCGGCGGTGGAGTCGTATACATCGTCAAAGCTGCGATATTCCGCGCCGACGGGCAAATCTGGCACACAGGGGTGCTGCGAAGTACGCAGATAGACCACCTTCGCCGTTTCCAATACGCGCCATGCCCGACGTGTCAGATCGTCTATGTGCCCCGGTCCCAGCCCGACAATGGTCAGCGACATCTCATCCACCCTGATAAAACGAACTCAACCCCAACAGATTCGCCGCGTCTTTATAGTTCTGTGTGTACGGCTTCCAATCAGCAACCGGACTGGGCGACATTTCCACCAGAATGCCACCATCCTCAAATTCGGTTTTGCGCCATGCCGGGAGCGCCATCACGTTGTCTCGTCCGATGGATTCGACCAGCGCGGGACCGAAGAAATTGTAATCCCACACGGCGCGAAGGCTGGCATCGGGTGGAGAGGGCGTGTGCAGATCGTAGTTGAACAGCCCATAACCGTAGGCAGGCTGCAACGTGGTATAGATGAGCGAGGCGATACGGACGAGTTCACGGACGTTTGTCTCATCCGCAGGCTTGTTGATGCTGCCCTTGCTGACGGTGAGATTCAGCCGTTTAAGCTGGCGGGGATCGAAGCCGAAGCTGAGTTTAAAGCCTGATGCATTCTCGAATTCCATCCAGTACGCGCCATTGTAACGTGGGGCGGCGCGGACAGCGTTCGACCACGCGCGATCCAGCAAATCGGGGTCATTGGGGACGTAAAGCTCGCCCGGCATATCGTCGCAGACAATCGCCTTTTTCAAAAAGCGGAAGGCATCGTCGCGGGCGATTTCGATCATCAAGCGCACGAAGTTGGCACGATCCGTCAGTCGGTGATCGCTGAAGTCGAAAAGGATGTACTCGGTGCTCATCATTGAACCCAAAACAATAAAGGCAAGGTCGCGCGATGCAGCCTTGCCTCGAATCAGTCGTATATAACCATGAACGAACTAGCGTTTGGTGTAGGTTGGAGCCTTACGCGCACGCTTGAGACCGGGCTTCTTGCGTTCCTTGATTCGCGCGTCGCGGGTCAGCAAACCGTTCTGGCGCAGGGTCGGGCGCGTATCCGGGTCAAGCTTGAGCAATGCGCGGGCAATACCCAGACGGATCGCATCACGCTGACCGGAAACACCGCCGCCATTCACGTGTACAGAGATGTCATAGCTGCGTTCCTGCCCGATGACGGTCAGGGGCTGCATGATGATCTCCATATCGCCTTCACGTGTCATGTAGGCGCTGGCTTCTCTATCGTTAATTGTAAATTTGCCGGTGCCGCCGGGGAAGAGACGCACGCGGGCGCTAGCTTCCTTGCGACGACCAATGCCTTCATAATATTGTGACGACATCAATCTCTCCTCTTACAGTTCCAGAACTTCTGGTTTCTGCGCCTCGTGCGGATGGTTGGGTCCAGCATAGACCTTCAGTTTCTTGAACATCTGCCGACCCAGTGAGTTTTTGGGCAGCATTCCCTTGACCGCGATTTTGATTGGGCGATCCGGGAAGCGTTGCATTTGATCCTTCAGTCGGATGGAAGTCAATCCGCCCTGATACTTCGAGTGGCGGTGGTACAACTTGTCTTCCATACGGTTGCCCGTCACCTTGATTTTGTCGGCGTTGATGACGATCACGAAATCGCCAACGTCCATGTGTGGCGCATACATGGTCTTGTGTTTGCCACGCAGGATCAGCGCAATCTTCGAGGCGAGACGCCCCAGAATCTGACCCTCGGCATCCACAACCCACCACTTGCGCTCGATGTCCTGTGGTCGGGGTGAATAGGTTTTATCCATAGTTACTTCCTCCAGCGGGCGTCTCCCCCGCGTGCTCTCTGTCCTGCGCTCCCTGCTCAGGATAACAAACTTTCACCAGCACCAATCCGTGCGGTGGGGCGATCACGCCCTTTTCCATCAACCGGGCGCGTTCAAAAGCCGCCCGAAACTCGTCTATTGTACATCGTCCCTGTCCGACATCGACCAGCGCACCCACAATCCGGCGTACCATATGCTGCAAGAAGGCATTCGCCTCAATCGTGTACGTCCACGTCTCGAACGGCTGATCTTCCGTCGGTAGGCTCAAATGCCACTCGGACTTGAACACCGTTCGCACCGTGTTTTCGCCCTGCGGCGGCTTGCCGAATGACGCGAAATCATGCTCGCCGATGAGCAGTTCCGCCGCTGCTTGCATTGCCTCGGAATGGGGCAGGTTGCGCACCTGCCATGCTCGATAACGAAGCAGTGGTTGACGCTGCTGCGCGACAATGACTGTGTACTTGTAAATGCGCGACACAGCATCGAAACGAGGGTGAAATCCCTCATGCTGTGTAATACTCTGCAAAGCGATGTCGGCGGGCAGAGTGGCGTTCAGCGCACGTAACAAATCAATGTCGTCGTGCTTCCAATCTACGTCGAACGCGATGACCTGCCCGGTTGCATGTACTCCGGTATCCGTTCGCCCCGCCCCAATGACCGTCGTAACCTGTTGAGTGACTTCAGCGATTGCTCGTTCAACTTCCCCCTGAATGGTGGGGATGCCATCTGGTTGTCGCTGAAATCCCTGATACGCCGTCCCGTCATAGGCGAGCGTGGCGCGGAACCGAGGGGACATGCCTACTCGGTTTCGCGATCCACAAATTCCAGCAGCACCATCGGGGCGTTGTCACCCTTGCGCGGTCCCAGTTTGTAGACGCGGGTGTAACCGCCTGCACGATTCTCGTAGCGCGGCGCGATCTTGTCAAAGATCTTGCCGACCAGTTGGCGATCATTGTCGATGTGACTGCCGACGAGCCGGCGTGCATGAACTGCACGCAGCGGATCGGGATGCGCCAATCCACGCTTGGCAATCGTGACCAGCTTTTCAGCTTCCGAACGGATGAAATCCGCCTTCGCCTCAGTGGTCTTGATGCGCTCATGGGTGAACAGCGCTTTGAGCAACGAACGACGCAACGCACGGCGCTGGTCGTAATCTCTCTTCAGGTGTTTACCTGCTACACGATGTCGCATGATTGCGTCCTCGTTATTCGCCTAAATCGATAGAGGGGATCTCGGCGTCGCTGTCGAGATAACCCTTTTCCTTCAGTTTGTCTACAAGTTCATCCAGCGATTTCTCGCCGAAGTTGCGGATCGCCAGCATCGCATCGGGTCCGCGATCCAGCATGTCGAGCACGTCGCCGATGGTGGTGATTCCCGTGCGCTTGAGTGAGTTGAACACACGCACGCTCAAGTCCAGTTCTTCAATCGGCTTTTCGTAAAGCTGCGATTGGCGATCATCTTTGCCGTACTGGTCGTCGCGCTGATCCTCAGTGATGTACTGCTCGATGTCCGAACCGGCAATCGGCACCAGATGCTTCTGCATGATCTGTGCCGCCTGACTGAGCGCATCTTCAGGGCGAACCGTGCCGTCCGTCCAGATTTCGATGATCAGCTTGTCGTAGTTGGTGCGCTGACCTACACGAGCGCGTTCCACGTCGAAGTTCACGCGGCGAATGGGGCTGAAAATCGCATCGACGGGCAGTTCGCCAATCGGCAGGCGACCCCGATCTTCCGCCGGACTATAGCCACGTCCAGCCTGCACTTCAAATTCCATTTCCACGTGTGCATCCGGCGAGTCTGCCGTGAACAGGTAAAGATCGGTGTTGATGATCTCGACCTCTGGCGGGCAAATGATGTCTGCCGCCGTCACGGTGCCTTCGCCCCGATGCTCCAGCCGGAGCCGTGCCGAATCCGTGTCAAACAGGTGCAGACGCAACTGTTTGATTTGTAGGATCAACTGTGTCATGTCTTCGCGCACGTTCGGGATTGCCGAAAACTCGTGATGCACGTCAGACACACGCATACTTGTCACCGCCGCGCCCGGTAGAGAAGAAAGCAGCACACGGCGCAGGGCGGTTCCCAGAGTCAACCCAAAACCACTTTCCAGAGGGCTGATGATGAAACGTCCGTAATTGCGCGTCGTTGCGTCGCTCTCAACTTTGTGCGGAAGCACCATGTTATTTGTAACCAAGCCCGCGTTCTCCTATTGCTTAATCTTTCACACTGGCAAAAAGAATGGTGCTAGACGCGGCGTTTCTTGGGCGGGCGAACGCCGTTGTGTGGGATCGGCGTTTCGTCGGTGATAGAACGCACCTTCAGACCACTCGCCTGAATCGCCCGGATTGCGGCTTCGCGTCCGGGACCGGGTCCCTTCACAAAGACATCGACTTCCTGCATTCCATGTTCCTGTGCAACGTCGGCTGCGGATTGGGCGGCAACACGCGCCGCGTAAGGCGTGCTTTTGCGGCTGCCCTTGAAGCCCGACGTGCCCGCACTTGCCCATGCCACCACATTTCCCGATTGATCGCTCATGGAGATGATGGTGTTGTTGAAGGTCGCATAGATATGCGCCTGACCATAGGGTATATTCTTGACGACTCTTTTCGTGGATGCGCGACGCGCACCACCCTTCTTCGGGGTACGAGGCATATTTTTTCTCCCATCCCTTGTCGGAAGATGCGCCCTGCTCGTGGTAGCCAGGGCGCTGTCCCAACAATGAGTTGATCATGCTGGCGCGATGCCAGCCAAATACCGAGATTACTTCTTGGTTGCGCCGCGACGCCGACCACGCCCCGGTACGGTCTTCTTCGGACCTTTGCGGGTACGGGCATTCGTCCGGGTACGCTGTCCACGCACAGGCAGGTTGCGTCGGTGACGCAGACCACGATAACTGCCGATTTCAGAAAGACGCTTAATATTCAACTGCACCTGACGGCGCAAATCGCCTTCGAGCGTCATGCCGCTGAGCGCGTCACGAAGCTTTTGGAGATCCGCTTCGGTAAGATCGCGCACGCGGGTATCCGGATTCACGCCAGAATCCGCCAGCACACGACGGCTGGTGGGGCGTCCAATGCCATAAATATAGGTGAGGGCGACTTCTACTCGTTTATCACGGGGCAGGTCTACCCCTTCAATACGTGCCATCTAATTTCCTCCGTCCGGGCGTTCAGGATTAGCCCTGACGCTGCTTGTGCTTGGGGTTACTGCAAATGACCATCACATGCCCATGCCGCTTAATCACGCGGCACTTGGGACATCGTCTCTTCACCGATGCTGCTACACGCATTTCAATTCGCTCACTTTTTAAGAGGCGGACAGAATAGGTAGGAGATTATACTGATGAAACGTTACAAAGTCTACGGTGAGTTTCGCTGTATATCTCCATCAAAGAAATCAACATTTCAACGGCTTATCAACGGTCTGTCATCGAGCATTGTAAAAAAACGAATTGGCGGCTCTGCATCTTGATCAATTCTGTTGAAGGGCGCATAACCCGTTCCAATGGTACGTGGCAACTGTTCCAGTAGGATTGCGTTACTCTCAGTCGTAAACTGAAAAGCGACTACATGCTCATAGGAAGTTGTGAACAGAATATTCTCGCCGGAGTAAATCGTAACTGAATCATCCTGTAATTCGCAGCGCTCTTGACTTGGACCAAGGGGGATTTCTGCCGAATGACACAAGAATGCCGCCAGTGACGGATCGCCATAGACCACCCGTAGCGACATGGTTGAATTTGTACTTAATCCGATAAATACGTCTTGTCCATTGGTCTGTTCGGGGTCGTCAATCAACAAGATAACGGTGTTGCTGGCGAGTTTTGGGGCTTGGCTAACGATTTCTCGCGCGACTCTCTGCTGATTTAATGAGCGCTCCATCATCACACGGGTCAAATCTAGAAATCGTATGCTTGCCAAACCGACG
>DATGQJ010000535.1:0-2645 GCA_035304265.1 Oceanobacillus sp. | reverse complement strand
CCGCTCATTGTGCGCGAGAGGCGGCGACTGCACTGGTTCAAGGGTGTTGATTCGCCGGAGCGATACAGCATCAAGGTTATCGTGCGCATCGTGATTATTGTTGCGGTGCTTTATGCCGGGTGGGTGGCTTTGCGCTGGCTGGACATCAGCCCAATCCCCTTATCTCGTTCGTTTTTCTTTGGAGTTTCCACTGATTTTCTCATCATTCTTGCCGGATTGAGTCTTCTTGCTACCGTACTGCTCGATTACGCAAGTATCTCCGCATCCTTGAACGTCATCAGCGGTGAGATCAATAGTGGTACGTGGGATTTGCTTCGGCTGACGGCGGCGCGGGAAGGCGAGCTTGTCCTCGCGAAACACGCGGTTACACAACTTCGTGCATGGCGAACGATGTTGCGCGTCATCGGACTGCGGATTGCTGCCGTGTTGACTGCGGTTTTCATCATTATCCGCGAGTATACGTTCGCCACTCCATACCTTACCGTTCAAGAGAGTATCACATTTTTCCTGTTCAACCTCGCTCCATTCGCGGCGTTGTCCGGGGTCTTCATTCTCGAACCCCTCTGGCGAATGCGAGCGATGACGGCGCTTGGGATGGTGATTTCGGCGCGAGTGCAGGATGCTGCATCGGCGGCATTGGTGGCGATTGGCAAGGTGCTGGCGCTGTGGTTCATACAGGCGCTAGTAGTGGTTGCCGTGATTGGCGGACTATCCGTGCTGTTTCTGATGCTGTCGGCATTTGGGACGAGTGCATTGTGCGCTCCTTTCACCGTGCTCCTCGCCATTTATCCGACGGTGTACGGTTTCTATTCCGTCCTCAAAATGTGGGGCTTGCGGCATGTCGCGCGTCGCCTGTTCTCCCTGACCGGCTGACGGTAAGGCGCGGTTTACGCTGATTCAACGTCGTGTTACAATCAATCTTGTTTTGAAAAGGGAAATTCGGTGCGTCGTTTACTGATTCTCGTGGTGCTGGTGGCAGTGTTGGTTGGGTTTGTATTACTCAACAATGCGCTTGCTGACTGGCATTATGTGCTGACTGCTGAACCGAACAGTTTGCTTTACGTCGCGACGTTTGATGCGTTCAACGAGGATTGGGCGCAGTATGCGGGGCGGCTCTCGTCGCAGGTTGTGGACGGCGCACTACGCCTGAACGTGGGCGAGCCAGTCGCGGGACCCTATTCCGTCGCTTCACCCCATTTTGGCGATTTCGACGTGCGCGTTAAGGCAACGGCAATCGAGGGGCCGGAAAACAACGGCTTCGGCATTGTTTTTCGTGAGCAAGACCCCAACAACTTCTACACTTTTCTGATCAGCAGCGACGGCTATTATCGAGTCGTTCGTAGCCTGAATGGGGAAGAAAAAGAATTGAG
This sequence comes from Oceanobacillus sp., assembly GCA_035304265.1. Classification (GTDB taxonomy): domain Bacteria; phylum Chloroflexota; class Anaerolineae; order Aggregatilineales; family Phototrophicaceae; genus Flexifilum. Next base: position 1,275 of record DATGQJ010000535.1, on the reverse strand, counting down.
TACGTGGATCGAAACTCCACATGTCAACAGGGGAATTGGAGCGGAAAACAGCTTGCGTGTGGTCGGACGAGGGGACTCCTTCCAATTCTATGTAAACGATCAATTGCTTTCATTGTGCATTCCCGATGATCCGAATGCGCGGAGCACGTGGAACTTCGTAAATGGAACTTGTGTTGATGGATCAATGCAGGACACGTTGATTGATACCAATTTCCCAACCGGACGGTTGGGGGTAGTGGCGACTACCATTCAAGGTAGCGTAGCAGGTGTAGTGGTTGATTTCGATAACGTGCTGGTGTTTGGACCGGAGGAAGCGTCTTGAAAGTTCATCTACGGACGCTTGGCTGCCGCCTGAATCAGAGCGAGATCGAGACGATGGCACGGCAGTTTCAGCAGCAGGGGCATGAGATCGTCGATACGCCTGAACTGGCGGATCAGATCGTGGTCAATACCTGCGCTGTGACCGAAGACGCCGTGCGCAGCAGTCGCCGTCTTGTCCGGCAGTTGCACCGCGCCAGCCCTGAAAGCGAAATCACGGTGACGGGCTGCTACGCCCAGATCGTGCCGAACGACATTGCGGTGCTTCCCGGTGTGAGGAGCGTGGTCGATAATCTTGGCAAAGACAATCTTGTGCCCACGATCACAGGAATGCCGCAAGAGCCGTTCGATCTTGAGCCTATCGCCCGTCAAACGCCTGCATGGATTGGTCGTACTCGCGCCTTCGTGAAAGTGCAGGATGGATGTGACAACGCCTGTACCTTTTGCGTGACGACAATTGCGCGTGGGGCGGGGCGGAGCCGAACGCCGGAAGACGTGATCCGCGAAATTCGGATGCTGCACGCGATGGGCTATCAGGAAGCGGTACTGACAGGCGTTCATCTCGGCAGTTACGGACGCGATCTCGGTCATGAACGCGGGCTATATGAACTGGTTAAGTTGATTCTGGCGGAGACCGATATACCGCGCTTGCGTTTGTCGTCGCTGGAACCGTGGGACTTGTCGCCGGAATTCTTTACGCTGTGGGAGAATCCGAGACTATGCCCGCATTTGCATCTTCCCCTGCAAAGCGGGTGCGATGCGACGCTGCGACGCATGGCGCGACACACCAATCAGCAGCAGTTTCGCGCACTGGTGCGTGAGGCGCGGGCGCATATGGATGATCCCTGTATCACGACGGATGTCATCGTCGGCTTTCCCGGCGAGACTGATGAAGAGTTCGAGATCAGCGTGGCGTTCATCGAAGAGATGCAGTTCGCGGGGATGCACGTTTTTCGC
>DATGQJ010000534.1:0-3326 GCA_035304265.1 Oceanobacillus sp. | reverse complement strand
ATAGTGAATGCGCCAGCGGCGGCGGTCTTTGTGCAGTTCGCGCTCTTGTGTCGGCTTGAAATATTCACGGTAGAAGCGCAGCGGACGATCCGCATCCGCGATGAAGCGCGAATGCGACAGCAGCACCGTCGAATTAAACTCGCGCTCTTTGGTGGGCATGGTCAGCGTCAGGCGGCTGCGCACCGCACGTACCGTACCGTCTTTCTCAACTGTATCGTCCTCGCGGTAGCGCACCCGTCCCTGCGCCGGATCGTCAAACAAGAAATAGGTATCGTACTGGCGATAGTGCGTGTACTTCAGAATTTGCGTATCGGGATGCTCCAGCAATCGCTCGATCTGGCGCTCATCTTGCAGCATCGCCTTCACCTGAACCTCGAAGCTCTCCGAGCGTTCAATCCCACCGATGGCGAGCAGCTTGCTTAACACGTTTTGCTCACGTTCGCGCAGGAAAGCGTCAATCCGCACCGCGTATTCCTGCGCCTGTTCCACCAGCGCATTTTCGTCGAGCGTAAGCAGTTCCCGATCCCGCATCAACCAACGCCCGTTGCACAGCACGTGTCGCACGTCCGACGAATGCCCCGCGTACACAATCCGCGAGTACACCGCGTTCGGGTCGTGGTCAAACTGCGGCATGTTGTGGAGCGGCTTCGCGTCCATCACGATCACGTCGGCGCACTTGCCCACTTCCAGACTGCCGGTTTTATCGCCCATGAACAGCGCTTCCGCCCCTTGTCGCGTCGCCATCAACAACGCCTCACGCGCGGGCAGCGCCGTCGGGTCATTTGCGGCGGTCTTGGCGAGGATCGCCGCCAACCGGATTTCCTCGAACATATCAAGATCGTTGTTGCTGGCGGGTCCATCCGTGCCAATGCCCACCGTGAGTTCATGCTTGAGCATCTGCGTCACCGGCGCGATGCCGCTTGCCAACTTCAGGTTACTGGTGGGACAGTGGGCAATCGTCGCGTCGTGCTCGCGCAAAATCGTCATCTCGTTCTGGTCGATGTGAACGCAGTGTGCCGCCAGCACCTTCGCGTCAAACAAACGGATTGCATCCATGTGGGGCACAACCGTCATCCCGAACTCTTCAAGGCTGTCGTCTACTTCAAGACGAGTTTCGGAAATGTGCGTCAGTAGCGGCACGTCGTATTCCTGCGCTAGCGCCGTACACTGTTGAAGAATCTCGTCGGTGTTGGAATACGGCGCGTGAGGCGCAACCGCCGGAACAATCAGTGGATGCCCGCGCCATTCCTCGATGAACTGGCGGCAAAGCGCAAGACTCTCTTCATAGGATTCCGCATCCGGCGAGGGGAACTTGAGCACCGTTTGACCAAGAACACCGCGAAGTCCAGCCTCTGCCGTCGCTGCCGCCACTTCCGCCTCGAAGTAATACATATCGGCAAACGCCGTGATTCCGCTGCGAATCATCTCCGCACACGCAAGGCTCGTCCCCAGACGGCAAAACGCCGGGTTCACGAACTCGCGTTCCGTCGGCATCATGTAGCCGAGCAGCCACACGTCCAAACGCAAATCATCGGCAAGTCCGCGCAGCAGCGTCATCGGCACGTGCGTGTGCGCGTTGACCAACCCCGGCAGAATGTATTTCCCGGCGCAATCTACCACATTGTCCGATTCGAACCGCTTCAACACGTCATCGCGCGTTCCAACGGCGACAATACTGTCTCCGCGAATCGCTACCGCGCCGTCATAGATCAAGTCAAAGGCGCGGTTCATTGTTACTACCGTACCACCACTGAGAATTGTGTCTGCACGTTCCATAACTCACTCCTCAGAAAATTGGCGGTATTGTAGTGCGACTTCGCCGTGACACCAACTCATCCAGCAAAAAACCTGTAAAAGTTCCGTGATTCGCCCGTTTTGTCATTGTGCTGTCACGCTGTCGTCACGATAGCGCCCTATGCTTAAACCATCGCCATTTAACAGGAACCTTCCCGATGTCCAAGCGTTTGCTCGTCCTACTCACCGTCGTGCTGATGCTGGCAGCGTTCAGTGTCGCACAGGCGCAGCAGCCTACCGTATCCGGCGCATCCAATTTCGTTCTGACCGAAGCGCAGATCAATGCCGACTTCCGCATTCCAAGCACCGCAACCCGCCGGATTTCCAACCTTGACGTAGATGTAAAGGAAGATGGCGTTTACGTCTCCTTCCAGGTGACGGTGAATCGCAACGGCACGTCCAACACCTACAACATCATTGCCATCCTGATCGGGTTATTCGACGAACCGCGCATCACACAGTTGGAACTGCAAAATGCCGTGAACCGCAATTCGGTTGTGCCGTCCAGCGTGCGCGATGAAGTCTCAACCATGCTGCTGCGCTCGTGGAACAATTATGAGGCAACCGTTCTGGTCGATTTACCCGTTGATCAGGTTCCCACGAACGGCATCATTATGCGAGATGGTGGAATCTGTAACCCACGGTGGGGCTGCTAGTCTACTGCCCACACATGATCGAAGCAGGGCACACGTCTGTGTGTCCTGCTCGTTTAACAGCCACACCGCCCCTGCAAAAATCGTGATTCGCCTGTGTTGTCATCATGCCGTCACGAGACTGTCACGATAGCTTCCTATGCTTAAGTCATTCACAGAAAACAGGAGATTTCCCAATGTCCAAACGTTTACTCACCCTCTTTACTATGGTGCTGGTGTTAGGAGTGTTCAGCGTTGCACAGGCGCAGCAGCCTACGGCGTCGGACGGATCGACCCTTGTCCTGACAGAAGAACAGATCAACGACGAGTTCCGCATTCCCAGCACCCCAACCCGCCGGATTTCCAATCTCGAAGTCGATGTGCAAGAGGACGGCGTTCACATATCGTTCGATATGACCACCATTAAGGATGGCACATCGAACACGGTTAACATCATTGCCGTCTTGATCGGACTGTATCAGCCTGAGCGTCAGCAGATGATGTGGTCATTTGCAGATTTGCTGGTGACTTCGGTGAGAGCAACAGGTACTCAGCGGCGCGAACTCATGAACCTCATTGGAGGCGCATGGCGCAACTACCTCGCTGATGTCGCCGACGTGAATGTACGTTCATTGAACTTCACCAAGATCACCTTTAGCGCCCTCGACCTCACTCTCGAAGTTGAAACTTTTGAAGCTGAATCTGTAGGCTAAACCCGTCCATATTGTCTACAGAATAATGAAACAGGGTACGCGGTTGTGTACCCTGTTTTTGCATCCTTTAGCGCCGCTCTGCTTCCTCCACCTTGGGACGCGCATACAGCCACCAGTAAACCTCTTCGGGATAAGCTCGTTGCAACTCGGCTGACCAGATGAACTCGGATGGCTCAGTAAAACGCCG
>DATGQJ010000533.1:0-3967 GCA_035304265.1 Oceanobacillus sp. | reverse complement strand
AGCGAACTCACCGGGGCGCAGGTCGTCAACGTGCGCGGCTTCGTCGAAGATCAGTTGATGATCAAATCTCCGGCAGAGATCGCGCTGATCAAAGTAAGCTGCTATTGGGGCAATCTCGCGCACACGCTGCTTCAGCGCTATACCGTCGTTGGCGCAACCGAGACTTCGGTCAGCCAACGTGCCAGCGACGAAGCCACCCGCGCCATGCTGGACGCGATTGGTCCGATCTATCGTTCTCAAAACGAGTATTATTTCGGGGCAATGGCGGGGTATCGCGGGCAAATCGGGCGCAATTCGTCCATTCCTCACGCGCTGGCGAACAACATCACCTTTCAGCCGGGCGACGTGCTGGTGACGGGCGCGGCGGCGGCGGTCTGGGGCTACGACAGCGAACTTGAGCGGACGATGGTGATGGGCAAGCCAAATGACGAGCAAAAGCGCATGTTTGATCACATGGTGGCGCTGCAAGAAACGGCGTTTGAGGCGATCAAACCCGGACGCCCCTGCTCAGACGTGGATCGGGCGGTGCGTAAATACTACGAAGATCACGACTTGATGCAGTATTGGCGGCATCACGTCGGTCACGCGATTGGCTTGCGCTACCACGAAGGACCCTTCCTCGACATTGGCGACGATACCATCATCCAGCCGGGGATGGTGTTCACCGTCGAGCCGGGGTTGTACGCGCCGAATCTCGGTGGCTTTCGGCATTCGGACACTGTTGTGGTCACAGAGGATGGAATCGAGATCATCACCTTTTATCCGCGTGATTTGGAGAGTTTGACCCTGCCCGTCTAGGACAACCGCAAAGACGGTAGCGAACTTTGTGGCTTTGCGGTTCAATATGCCTTTCGCTACAGCATTCTATGAGGCAATCGAAATGCAACATCTTCCCTTCGATAAGCCGGGGCGCTTCTGGCGCGGCAATTTGCATACCCATTCCACACGCTCGGATGGACGACTTTCGCCAGAGGCGGTATGCCAGTTCTACAAGGACATGGGCTACGACTTCCTTGCGATTACCGATCACTTCATGGAGCAGTACCAATACCCACTGACGGATACACGTCCTTACCGCACTGAAACCTTCACGACCATTCTGGGCGCGGAACTCCACGCGGGCGCGACCAGCAACGGCGAACTCTGGCACATTCTGGCGGTGGGCTTGCCACTCGATTTCGAGCCGAACCTGCCTGATGAAGACGGACCCGGAATCGCGGCGCGGGCGTTGGCGGCAGGGGCGTTCGTCACCGTCGCGCATCCGGCGTGGTATGCCTTGAGCGAAACTGACGTGATTTCGCTGGGCGACGTACATGCGATTGAGGTCATCAATGGCATCTCGGCAGACCACAATGACCGGATTGATAGCTGGTACATGGTGGACGTGATGGTGGATCGCGGGCGTTACTACTTTGCGCTGGCGACGGATGACGCTCACTTCCACTCTAAGCACAACGACCTGCTGCGCGGTTGGGTGTGGGTAAAGAGCGAAACGCTTGACCCGGATGCGCTGCTGGCGGCACTCAAGCGCGGCGAATACTACAGCAGCACCGGACCGCAAATCCACGACGTTCGGATTGAGGGCGAGACGGTCTACGTGCGTTGTTCGCCTGCCAACAGTCTGTTCCTCACCGGAAAGGGCGCACGCTCACAGTATCTACACGGCAACGGCTTGATCGAAGCCGAGTTCAACTGGAAGAAGTTGAACAGCCCACACTTCCGGCTGACGGTGCGCGACGCCAACGGCGGCAGGGCATGGACGAATCCCATCAGAGTGAGTAGATAGCCTGCGACGCTGGTATTTTGTCCGTGTTCAAGCTGTTACATCTACGGGCTGAGTTATTCCTCTTTGGAGGACTTACCGGGCAGTTCGTTGACCACACGGCGGATGCCATCACGTAGGGGGCGGCTGCCGAAGTTGACGACCACTGCCATGCGTAAGCCCGTCATACGAAGATGGGCAAGCGCCTGCGCCTCGAATTTGGGGTCGTAGTTCGGGGCGGCGCGGCATTCGACAATCAGCAGTTCGTTCACAATCAGGTCGATACGTTCGGGGCGATTGATGCGGACGCCATTGTATGTGCCGGGGGGAATGGTTCGCTGCGAAACGTCCAAGCCGCGCTGTCGAAGTTCGTAGGCGAGAGCGCGGCGGTAATCGTCGGCTTCCAGACCTGCGCCGCCTGCGTTGCGGAGCGCTTGCTGCGCGGCATCGGTGACAATGCGGCTCAGTTCGGTTTCATTCATCCAGATACACCTTGTCATTGATGGAAGGCGCACGGATCATCAGGGTTTCGACGGGTGGATGCACTTCGACCACCGAATGATAAACACCGCGCGGGAAACAGCAAAACTCACGCTCGCCAATGGTAAACCGTTCCCCCTCGACTTCCACGACGAGCGTACCGCGCAGCACGATGAAACATTCGTCGCTTTCAAGATGCATGTGCGATCCGGGATCGCGCCAGATTTGATCGGTATTGTTATACCAGATTTGGAGCAGGTCGGAACGAAATCCAACGTTATCCGGCGGGGTGTGACCGGAAAGCAAGGTGCTGTAATCGGGCAGTTTGCGGTGATGAAAGCGGCTCACTTCACAATTCCCAGTCGCCGCAGGTCGAAGAGGATGACTTTTTCCCACGCATTGCGGGTATCGACGGGAATGAAATGGACGTTGCGGCGCAGACATTCCATGCGGATGCTGTCGCGCCATTCTTGCACGCGGCGAACGTAGAGATCGCGCATCGAACCGTCGATGCTCACTTCCTGTGCTGCGCCGGTTTCCACATCGAGCAAGCGCAAATCGCCCGCTAGCGGTGGCTCGATTTCATCAGGCGAAAGCACGTGGACGATAGCAACCTCGTAGCCTTTGCTGAGCAGGGCATTCACGCCATCCACGTAGCCAGTGGGCGAGAACATATCGCTGACGATGATGCACAGACCGGGACGCCCCGCCCGCATTGCGTAATCGCGCAGTACCGTGTTGAGGTCGGTTGTGCCGCGTGCTTGCAATTCGTTGACGAAATTGAGCAGTCGAACCCCATATGCCCGTCCCCGTGCCGGACCAAAATGCGCCAATTCGTTACCGCTGACCGCCGTGACCAGCAGGCGATCATTGGACGTGAGCGAGACGTAGCCTAACCCCGCCAGCAAACGGCGGGTGTAGGTGAATTTGTTGAGGTCGGGGTCTTCGGGAAAGTCCATGCTGGCAGAAGTATCGAGGATCAGGTGAACGGCGAGGTCTTCCTCATCCTCGTAGAGCTTGGTCAGCGGGCGCTCCAAACGAGCGTAGATATTCCAGTCGAGCCGCCGCAGGTCGTCTCCGGGTACATAATTGCGGTAATCGGCGAACTCGATGCTGGTTCCGCGCTTATTGGAACGACGCTCGCCTTTGATCGCCCCGGCACGAACGCGCGAGGCGGCAAGCATGAGTTGTTCCAGTTTGCGGCGGGTCTTTTCGTCAAAAAGGGGCTGGCTGGACATGACTCACTAACTTTCTATCTCAAAATGAACATTGCTGAAATCACGTCGCCTTAAATCCTCATCGGAAATAAAGTAATAGAGTCTGCCGCTGCCGTTTACCCAATAAAATACCTTATCATCCGAGTCAAGTTGTAACAGCAGATTTTTTCCACTTGGTGTCATTGGATTCTGTAACGACTGACAGTACCCCCGGAACCAGTGGCAGGGAACGACGTTTTGAGGATCATCAAAAAACCATTTTTGCATGTAGAGAAATCGATCATAGAGTTCAACGTATAGTTCCCGCTCATAATGCGCCCATTTTGATTCTTTAAGTAGATCGGCGGGGTCAGGCAACATCATGCGCGGGTAAAACACCATAGCAAACGACCTAAATATCTCATCATCTATCATTTCTGGCAGGATTGCCTCTTCATCGGGTAATATAGCACCGTCATAGTACAATACCCGCCATGTCGCCGGATTATCCCACCAGTCGTTTACATCT
>DATGQJ010000532.1:0-4510 GCA_035304265.1 Oceanobacillus sp. | reverse complement strand
AATTGCGGAGAGTGATAGCCGCTTGGTCGCGCTTGCCTTCGGCGCGGAAGATTTGGCGGGCGACATCGGCGCGACGCGCACGCCCGAAGGAGACGAAGTGTTCTACGCCCGCAGCGCCGTCGTGCTGCACGCCAAAGCCTATGATCTACAGGCGATAGATACCCCGTTCATTCGCTTGGACGACGAAGACGGATTGATCAAAGAAACCCGCAAGGCAGTGCAAATGGGCTATACGGGCAAACTGGCGATTCACCCCAAACAGATCGCGTCCATCCACCAGATTTTCACGCCCACAGAGGAAGAAATCCGCGCCGCGCAGCGTCTCATCAATGCCCACGATCAGCACCAAGCCGCCGGATCAGGCGTCTTCCAACTCGACGGCAAGATGATCGATATGCCCATGATCCGCGCGGCGCAAGCAGTGCTTGATCGCGCCAAAGCCGCAGGAATAACCATCGACCATGAATAGAACGTCAACCACTTTCCACTTTTTACTTTTCACTTTTCACTTAGGAGTACGTAATGAATACCATCCCCGATTCCCACAAAGACTTACTCGAACGCCCGATTGTCGTCAGTCTGGCGACGGTCAACCGTGATGGACAGCCGCAGGTCACGCCTGTCTGGGCAGACTATGACGGTACTTATATCCGCGTCAATAGTGCGCGTGGTCGTCAAAAAGTGAAGAATATGGAAGAACGCCCCATGGTGACGGTACTCGCCATTGATCCTGATAACACTCAGCGCTGGATAGAAGTACGCGGCAAGGTCGAAGAGATCACCGAAGAGGGCGCGGACGAGCATATCAATACGTTGAGCAAGCAATATGTGGGCGTCGATTACTACACCGCCTATCCGCAAAATCGTGGGGTTCAAACGCGCGTCATCTTCAAGATTCGCCCCACGCGCGTCGTTGTTTCCGGTTAGGGTACGAGCAGTACCCTTTTTTGTTGAGTCGCAACGTTCTTCACAAACCCTTCATAAATTATTCATGAAGTTTTCGTGATGATACTCACGTGTTCTTAACACTATCTCATTTATAATAGGCATATAGTAAACATACTGCTTCTCAACTGGTCAGAGTGACACATGCCTATTCTCAGAGTCGAGTTCCACAACGGAGTGCTTCGGGCGAAAGCGAATGGACAGCTTGATAAACCCGATGTCGAGTATTGGTTCAAGGCGCTGCGCCGTTACAGCAGCGATTATCGCCGTTCGATTATCGTGATGCTGGATGCGAGGGACGTGACCTTTATCACCACGTCGGCTCGCATGATGATTGCGGAAGCAACCTGGCTTCGTGCAGTTCAGTCCATCATCTTCATCGTCGATGAGCCGACAATGGCACAGACGGTTCGCGTTATCGGGATGCTCGGCGACCACAAGCGCATACAGGCGTTTTACTCACAGGAAGAAGCAGAGCAGTACGCAGCAAAGACCCTCAGCATCACCGCTGCTTAAATCATCGCACCATTCATCGCCCGGAAACCCGTCGCCGACGGGTTTTTGCTTTATTGGCTATAGTGTGACTTGCCCCTCTGTGGCTGCTGGCTTAAACTGATAAGGAGCAGAACTACATAGAACGATGATCATATGGCGACCAATCCACCCGATGATTTTATCGGCACGACTTTAGGACAATTCGAGATTCTGGACGAAATCGGGCGCGGCGGCATGGCGACGGTGTACCGCGCTCGCCAGCGTTCGATCAACCGTATCGTCGCGGTCAAGGTGCTGCCCCGCGCCTTGCTGCACGACCCCGGTTTTTACGAGCGCTTCACCCGTGAGGTGGACGTGATTGCCCACCTCGAACACCCGCACATTTTGCCGATCTACGATTACGGCGAGGCGAATGGCGTTCCTTACATCGCCATGCGTTATCTTGCCGGTGGCAGCATGGCACAGATGATCCGGCGCGGCTTGCCGCCGTTGGAAGCGCTGGTCAAGCCGATTTCACAGATCGCGCAGGCGCTTGATCATGCGCATCAGCAGGGCATCATTCACCGCGACTTGAAGCCGGGCAACATTTTGCTCGATGAGCGCGGTAACGCCTATCTATCCGACTTCGGCATCGCCCGTGTATTGAACAGCAGCCTGACCGGAAGCGCCATCATCGGCACGCCCGCATATATGAGTCCTGAGCAGGCGAATGGTTTGCCGCTGGACGCGCGTTCCGATGTATACGCGCTCGGTATCGTCCTGTTCGAGTTGGTCACCGGAACCGAGCCGTTCAACGCCGAAACCCCCGTTGCGTTGCTGCTCAAACACATCAACGAGCCAATGCCCTCGGTCAAGGACTTCCGCCCCGGCGTCCCGACTGCCGTCGAGCAGGTGATCTACAAGGCGACAGCCAAAGTCCCCGAAAACCGCTATTCATCGGCGGGCGATCTCGCGGCGGCATTCGTAGAAGCGGCATACCAACCCGCATCCCGTCCCGATCTGGCGCGTCCGCCCGACGATATGCCCACCATTGTCCCGGAACCCGGTTCGCCAATCCGGTTGACTCCGCCGGGTATCACGCCGCCTGCCTACATGAACCGTGAGGTGGCACAACCTACGGGCAAATCCAACGTAGAGGAGCTGCCGACCACTTTTCAGGACGATAAACCGCGCGTTCGTCCGGTACTGCTGATCGCGCTGCTGGTAGTGGGATTGGCGCTCGTCGCGGTAGCCGCGTTGTTCGTCGTCAATCGTCCGACAGACCCAACGCCGACGCCAGCCGTCGCTGCGATACCAACCCCGTTCACTGATGCGCGGGTCGTTCGCCACGAGCGTTACAGTATTTCCGTGCCCGATAGCTGGCAGTTCTTCGATCTCTCCGAAGGCGACAGACTGATTCACGTCTGGCAAAATGGGCTTCAGGCATACGTCGGTCTCACGCTGATTCCGGTGGAAGATGGCGGCGTTGACGCGCAAATTCAAGACTATCTGGCAAGTCACTATACGGAAGACGCTTTCACCTTCATCGACGAAGCGACAGCGCCTGACGGCTCAATCCGCCGCAGCTATCGCTTATTCGGCGAGGTTGATCCTGCGTTTGAGCATGGACAGGTCGATGCCTTCTTCGTCAACCGAGCGCCTTACCTCATCGTGCTGGAACTGTTTTCGTCCGATGCGTTAGGCAATGACATTGTGCCGGATTATCAACACGTCCTCGATTCACTGCTCATCAACGACGTGCCGGACGCGACCTAAATGCCGGACAAAGACCCCGGCTGGCTGCGCCTTTATGACCGTCTAGGGCGGACTCTGCTGCTGGTTCCGGCAGCAATTGTCGTCGCCTATTCGTTGATTTCACTGGTCACTGATCTCATCAACGGGCAGTCGGATCGCTTGCTGTCTCACGTTGTCGGGCTGCTGATCGGCGGCTTTCTCGCAGTGGTGGGCATGTGGTGGCATTCACGCAGCACAAAACGCTTACGCCAACGCGACCAGCAGATCAAGGATGAATTTGAGCGTTATTCGAGGGGGGAGTAGATTGCCCCTCATCCTGCTCGCTCCCCTTCCCCCAGCGAAGCTGGGACACCCGCCTTGCGTGAGGGAAGGGGCTGGGGGATGAGGGGGGCAGATTCTAATTCGCAAAGAATTTACACACGTTTTACACCCCGCACATACTGCTGAGGTAGAATCAGGCTAAATACTGGAAACCAGTGATGTCTGATACCATCCTGATCGTAGACGACGAACAGCACATCATCGACCTCGCCAAGATGTATCTTGAGGTCGAAGGCTTCAAAACCGCAAGCGCCACCGACGGCAAAACCGCGCTGCAAATGATTCTGGACGATACCCCGCAGTTGATCGTCCTCGATTTAATGCTGCCCGGCATGGACGGCTGGGAAGTCTGCCGCCGCGTCCGCGCCGAATCCGACGTGCCGATCATCATGCTCACTGCACGCAGCGACGACATTGACCGGATCGTCGGTCTTGAACTGGGCGCGGACGATTACCTCACCAAACCCTTCAATCCGCGTGAGTTGGTCGCGCGGGTCAAAGCCATTCTCCGGCGCACCGAACGAAAGCCTACCGCACCCACCGATACGGTGCTCACGTTCGGCAACCTGAGCATTTACCCCGAACGCCGCATTGTGACGGTGGACGGCAAGCCGGTCAGTTTGCGCGTCAAAGAGTTCGATTTGCTGCTGACGCTTGCCGAAAACAAGGGCGTAGTCTTCACCCGCGAGAAATTGCTGGATGTCGTCTGGGGCTACGATTTCGCCGGAGAAACCCGCACGGTTGATGTTCATATCGCCCACCTGCGCCACAAGTTGAAAGGGATGCGTCCCACCATTGAAACGGTGTGGGGCGTGGGCTATCGTCTGGATGTCGAATGATGGGACTGCGTGAACGCCTGCTGGCATCGTACTTGTTGCTGCTGGCGATCACGATTGGGGTCTTTCTGTTTGCGGCAATCTACATCCTCAACACGCGCCCTGCGCCGCCGCAACCGACTTGGCGGCAGCTTGCTGCTCTGGCATTGAGCGCCGACCTCGATCAAATTATGAGCACG
>DATGQJ010000531.1:0-4506 GCA_035304265.1 Oceanobacillus sp. | reverse complement strand
CGATCTGATGGACAATTTGGTTGAATTCTCTCACGCGATCCGGCATGTCCGGGCGGTTGGGGATGGTGCTTAAAATCGGCACAACGCCCATTCGCTCCGAAACTTCGACGATCCGGCGCATATCCCGTTCATACTCGGCGGGGGAACGATAGCCCACGTCGTTGGTGCCAAACATGATCAGCGCGAAGGCGGGGCGTGTCAGACGATATTCACATGCCAGCGGTGTTTCACCCGGCGCACATTGCGTCACATCGGCAAAGTCGGGGTCGAGCGCCGCCCATGCCGACCAGCCAACACCCGCCGCCAGTGACGGATTTACGAACGAGTTGCCCTGCCGCGCGTTGGTGCTGGAAAAATGATCGATAGCCGCTTGCAGGTAGCCGTAATTGCCAAGCTGGTAGCGCCCTTCGCCAATCGGTCCCAGAAAGTTGGGCGAGGCGGTGATGCTGTCGCCGACCTTGGAGAACACTCCGGCGCGATTGCCCTGTGCTTGCCCGACGGTATAAATCAAACGGACGCGCTCGCTGACGGATTGGGAGACAGTAGGTGCTTCGAGGGCGGGGGTGTTCATCGCCATTTGTGCGGCGACCAACAAAAATGCTGCCGCTACGATCAGGAGCAGCAGCAAACGCAAAATTCGTTTCATGGTGGATAGTCGCAAATTTGTCCTCATGTGAAATGAGGAAACCTATGGATAGAGCTATTTTACCACAGCATTTTGCAGAATGTGAGGGAGGATTTAAAACAGACGTTCTACTCTAGCTGCCATTTTTGAGACGAGCTTGTGTGAGGTTCGAGAAAGCACTCTCCGCCTTATCTCGTTAAAGCATCAGCGACCACATCGAAAAGGCGAGCATTATCTGATGAACAGGAAAATGGTTGGCTCAGGGGCAACCGGAAGAGTTGCCCCTGATTTTGTTTTGATCGCCCTCAGCCTTTCACAGCAATCGGTTGGCGGAGGATGGTCTTCAGCTTTTCCGGTGCGCTGCGGTTCGGGTCGCTGAGGTAGATTTCGTGGTGCTTGCCCCTGAGTTGGTAGCTCTTTGCCAGAATCGCCTCATGCAGCCGCTTGACGGTGGGCATTTCGTCGGCATAAGGACCGATGTGCATGATCTGTGCCGCTAATCCCTCGTGATATTCCTCGAAGCGCAGCTTATCCAGCAGCGGCGGATTTTTCTTCTTGCGCACGTCTTCCACCGCCTGCTGAAATGCTGCCTCAGTGACGATCTCCGGCTGCATGATCATCATCGTCCAGCGCCAGTTCGACCTTTCGGTGTAGCTGAACTGTGTGTAGTCGTCCACCCACCACAACCCTTCGAGCGACATCACCGGATAGTCCACATGCTCGCGCTTCTTGATGGCGAACTTCAGCGTATAGGCGACGCTGTACAACGCCCCAACAGCTTCTTTATATTCCGGTACAGTGTTGGGGTCGCCGGTGCCGTCGATCATCAGAAAGCGCATCGGCGGCACATCCACGATTTCGACAGCTTTCGCCGACGGACTGTAGAGATATCTCAAGTCCTTCTTGAGATCGAGTTTGGTCATCCAATCCAGTCCTTCCACTGCTGCGTCAACGGCTTGTCCAACGCTTTGAGATATACATCCGCTTTGCCGTAGAAGATAAGCAGGGCTTCGCGGTAGGTATGAAACTGCGCCACCACCGGCATCGTCCAACCGCCCCGATCTACGAGCTTTGTCTGGACATCCGCTTCGGAAAGCGCGTTTAGCGTCGCGACCAGTTCGTCGTCCAGCTTCTTGAACCAAGCGTTCAACTTTGCCACGCTGGTCGCCAATCCCGGCTCAGGGTTGCGATACGAGAAATCCAGCTTGAAGGTCTTGAACGAATCGATGTGCGACTGCTCGACCTCGCCCATGCTTTTGCATAGCTCACCGAAGGTTGGATTTCCGGGCAGCTTGTAGGCAAGATCGGCGTCGCTGAGAGTTGCCATCATCTCGTTTCGCAGCCGGAACATATCGTGCAGCAGCCCACTTTGTTGCTCCATCAGTGTGTTCATGATTTCTGCCTCCAATAATCAACGAACTGTCTTCAGCATATCTCCCTATTCCTGACATCCTTTGTCAGGAATCGATGATAGACTTCTGAATATAGGCTAGATAGTGGAATCTCATGCGTGCGGATCGGCTTCTGTCTTTAATTCTCCTGCTCCATGCCAGAGGGCGCATGACGGCGGAAGCCCTCGCGCGTCACCTCGAAGTTTCGGAGCGCACCATTTACCGCGATCTGGATGCCCTCAGCACCGCCGGAATCCCCGTCTATACCCAGTCCGGCGCAAACGGCGGCGTATTTCTGGACGAAAACTACCGCCTCTCGCTCACGGGGCTTTCACGCTCGGAAGTGCGGTCTCTGTTCGTTTCCAGCGAAGCCGGTCCTTTGAAGGACTTAGGGCTGGGCAAAGCGGTTGAAGATACCTTGCTCAAGATTTTCGCTGCGCTGCCCAACCAGCAACGCAGCGAAGTCGAACTGATGCGCCAGCGCTTTCACATCGATCCTGCCAACTGGTTTCAAATCGTCGAGCCAACGCCGTTTCTCGCGCTGCTTCAGCAAGCGGTGTGGGAAGATCGGCAGGTGCGCATCACCTATCGTCCGGTGGCAGGTGAGGTGAACGAGCGCGTCATTGATGCTTACGCGCTGGTTGCCAAAGCCAACATCTGGTATCTGGTGGGAAAGAAACCGGATGGCGAGATGCACAATTACCGCGTCGTCCGTTTCAAAAACGTGGAGATGCTGGAAAGACGCTTTATCCGTGACCCCGATTTCGATCTGGCGGCATACTGGAAAGAATCGTGCGAGAAGTTTGAACGCGCGTCGCTGGAGATGTCGCCGCCGTATCATACGCTGCTGCGGGTGCATCCGTCGATGCTGTGGTATTTTCCCGGCTATATGGAAGGTCGCTATGAGCAAGTCGGCGCACAGGACGAAAACGGATGGTACACCCTGCGCGTCACGTTCACGGATCAGGCTGAGGCGCGATCCCGCTTGATGGGGTTAGGGACGAAAGTTTTGGTGGTCGAGCCGCTAGAGTTGCGGGATGCAATCCTTGAAACCGCCCGCGCGATACTGGATTTTCACGAGAGGATGCCGCATGAGTGAACTCGACCAACAAGCCATTCTGTCGATCAATCGCAGCGGATGGGACAAGGTTGCACAACGCTTCTACGGCGGGCTTGCGCTGCCGCAATACGGACCGCTGGCACAAACCGAAGAAACTTTAGGCTTGCTCGGTCAACTCTCGGAAAAGCGGGGGCTTGAGATCGGCTGCGGGAGCGGGCATTCGCTTGCCTATCTTGCCGCTCATGGCGCTGCTGAGTTGTGGGGCATCGACCTTTCGCCTGTACAGATCGATCTTGCCCGATCCTATCTGGCGGAACAGGAAATTTCGGCGCAGTTGTTTGTCTCGCCAATGGAAGCAAATCCGGGGCTTCCAACCGATTACTTCGATCTGGTCGTGTCGATTTACGCGCTCGGCTGGTCAACCGATCTGGCAGCAACGTTCTCGCTGATTCACGGCTACCTGAAATCCGGCGGGGTTTTGATCTTTAGCTGGGAACATCCTGCCTACAGTCGACTGGAATACGAGAACGGTCAGTATGCCATCAAGCGCAGTTATCACGCCGAAAATCCGGCGCTTCATCCGGCGTGGAACGGTGTGGAGATTGTGCTCCACGAGCGCAAGCTGAGTACGTTCATCAACGCCGTGATCGGCGCAGGATTGCAGATTGAACAACTCGTAGAACCTGAATTCGAGCCAACGCTGGCGAATGATAACAACCAATCCCCTGAACGCTGGTATTCGGTTCCGCGAGCACAGCTTATGCCGACCACGTTCATTGTGAAGGCGCGGAAGCCTCTCTGACTCATCCGGCGCATTCAGGTTGTTCATCATATCGCAGCACTTCGCCAGTTGAGGGAACGAGACGGTAATATTGACTAGAAGTGTAGAGAATGTCATCGTTGTCACAGAGTGTCCACTGCATTCCAACGTCACCCTCAGGGTGAACGCTGCAAAAGCTGGTGTCGAGGCTGGTGTATACGAGTTCGCGTCCATCGCCTGTGTACACCAATAGCTCACTGCAACCGTGTGATGTCACCCTATTGTTGGTGATGATCACCAGATAGTTTTCACTAGGCGTCCACTCGAAGGAAACGCCGCCCGCAAGAAAATGCAGCCCTTCAACCCACTCCAGGTTCTGCCGGTAACGGATGCCGGTTTGGGTGTCGGTGATGTCAAAGCCCGAAATGTAATTGTAGATGTCGCAGCAGCGCCAGAACTGCGCCACAAAACGTCCGGTTGGCGACACAATTTGCTCTGCCATTTGTCCGGCAGGCGGCTCAAACAGACGTATCGCGTTGCTGGAACAGTCACGAAACACGACAAGCATGAACCCAACGATGAGCCATTGCCTGAGACTATCCACGTTCCACGACTGCCTCATCAATCCGTGCCAGTATCGCGGTCACCGACTGCTCAAGCGTGAGATGCG
>DATGQJ010000530.1:0-2775 GCA_035304265.1 Oceanobacillus sp. | reverse complement strand
CCGCACGCTTGGCTTGACCAACGTGGAACTGCGGACAATGGACGTGCGCGACATCGATCAATCCTTCGGGCAGTTCGATTACATCATCGTGCATGGCTTGTATTCGTGGGTGACACCCGATATACAAGACCAGATTCTCGCTATCTGCAAACAGAATCTCGCACCCAACGGGATCGCTTACATCAGCTACAACAGCTATCCCGGCTGGCATATGTTCGATATTGCGCGGAATGCCATGCTCTTCCGCACGCGCAACATCACCGATCCCGATGAGAAAGCGAAAGCCGCCCGCGATTTCATCGACTTTCTGGCGGATTCACCGCTCAACTATGCCGAAAATCCGTGGGGTGTGCTGATGCACGCCTACACCACGTTCATGCAGGTGGAAGCGGAATACCTGACGCGCAAGCCACCGGCGGCTTTCCTGCATGACGAACTCGAAAACGTCAACGCGCCCTGTTACTTCTTCCAGTTCATGGAGCGCGCGGAAAAACACGGGCTGGAATATCTGGCGGAGTCGCACTTTCCCAACGTCATGC
Organism: Oceanobacillus sp.; assembly: GCA_035304265.1. Lineage (GTDB taxonomy): Bacteria > Chloroflexota > Anaerolineae > Aggregatilineales > Phototrophicaceae > Flexifilum. The sequence goes on along the minus strand of DATGQJ010000530.1, from coordinate 2,236 downwards.
TCAGTGGATTGCCGCAGCAAATCGCGCAGGAGATCGAAAAGCTGTCCGGCAACCTGATCGAGATGGAGCAGTACATGGATTTCGTGCGCAATCGCACCTTCCGCCAAACGCTCCTGTGCCATCAGGGAACCGCTATTGACCGAGGTTTAGATCCGGAAAGGATTCATTCTCTTTATGTAAGCTCACCTGCCAGCGTCGGTGAACTGGACGAGGACGAACAAAAACCGGGGGCAGAGAAGTTCGTCTCCGAGAGGGGCTTGTCTTTCGTCACCAACGACCCGATTGTGAGAGGCGCGTTCCACTGCCTGATTCAGAATTACCCGCAGATCATCCGTATGGACGAACTGGTGGAAGCGGTGCGGGCGCAGGTCTATGCCTACCGCATACCCGCCACGACACCGGAGCAGGATACCATGTCGCTGGCGAGTTACTTCCTTCAGGCGTACAGCCGCAGCATGGACATGATCGAACTGCACGCTTACCGCCCGCATTTTGTATGGGGCGTGAGCGAACGTCCGGTGTTGAGTCCCGTCGCGCGAGAACAGGCGAAGCGCGGCAAAGTCGTCACCAACATGCGCCATGAGGCGATTGAACTGCATCAAACGGCTCTATTCCTTGCGCCGCATCTGGATGGCACGAATGATCGTTCGGCGCTTTTGGAGAAGTTGAAATCCGCCGTTGTGCTGCCGTCCGGCGGAAGGCTCCAGCCAGAGGCGGAAGAAGCAATCGCCAAAGAACTGGACGACACGCTGAACTGGATGGCAAAGAGTGCGCTGCTGGTGGGGTAGGCGGTGTCCGACAACTTTACAGCGATCTTCGGACTTTTCTGCGGCGTCCTGTGCATCATAGCAGCGGTCTTTGACTGGGACTGGTTCATGAACCACAGTCGTTCACGCTTGTTTGTCGATCTGTTTGGGCGCGAGGGGGCGCGGCTCTTTTACGGGGTGCTTGGCTGCATCATCATCGCTTTGTCCATAGGCTTAGGCGGCTTTTGAGGCAGCCGATCAAGGTTTTGTTTATGAAACCTTGATTAAACCCCTCTTTTCTTTTATCGCAAAAGTGGATTATATTGGAATGACTTGCACCCCCTTGCTGGGGGTGCGCTTGATCCCGCCTGAAAGCGAGCTGCCTGTGGTAATCACTGCTCCTGCGCCCGAAGCTGTAATCGAGCGTCCACTCAACGCTGAGCCGATTCATCCCAAACCGCCGCTGAAGTGGGCAGGGGGGAAACGCTGGCTTGTGCCCCACCTCAAGCCATTCTGGGAGCAGCACAAGCATCGCCGCTACGTCGAGCCGTTTTGTGGCGGGCTGGCAACCCCGCTGGGAATGCAACCGCGCAAGGCATGGCTCAACGACAATAACCGCCATCTGATCGCTTTTTACCAACACGTTCAGAACGGCTTGAAGATTGAAATCCCGCTGGAAAATGACCGTGATTTGTTCTACCGCTATCGTGAACAGTTCAACCAGAACGTGCGCGACGGGCGCATCCACGATAAGACCACTTCCGAACTGTTTTATTACCTGAATAGAACCTGTTATAATGGGTTATGTCGTTTTAACCGTAAAGGTGAGTTCAACGTACCGTTTGGCAGCTACAAGCGCATCAACTACGTGCTGGATTTCAGCGATTACCGCGAGGTGATGCAGCCGTGGCACTTTACGGTGAGCGACTTTGAAATGATGGTGTTAGAACCGGACGATTTCGTCTACGCCGACCCGCCCTACGACGTGCAGTTCACGCAGTATTCGCAGTACGGGTTTAGCTGGGAAGATCAGGTAAGACTGGCACACTGGCTGGCAAAACACCCCGGTCCAACCATCATTTCCAATCAGGCGACGGAGCGGATTATCACGCTGTACAAGCGGCTTGGGTTTGAACTGAAGTATTACCCTGCGCCGCGCCGGATAAGCTGCAACGGTGATCGTACCCCGGCAATCGAGGTGCTGGCACTGAGAAATGTTTGAATGAAATAAACCTCACCCCCGTCTCGCTGCGCTCGACTCCCATCCGTGGAGAGGGGGGTGGGGGGTGAGGTTGATCACCAACACGTTGGAGAGTGAATCGAGTACAAACGTCATGCTGCCGTATAGTTTTCCAGAGAAGCGCGAGCAGTCTTTCGCGCTGACGGATTGGGTGAAACAGTGGTTTGAACGGCGCGGTGACGTTCTGGAAGTCCGAGACGTACAGGAAGACCCCTTCTTCTACTACATGGGCGACCTGATGATCGTGCGC
>DATGQJ010000529.1:0-3257 GCA_035304265.1 Oceanobacillus sp. | reverse complement strand
CGGAAATCTGAGCGGAGATGCGCAGCGGTGCGCCGTTGTCGATGGCGTCATAGTACAGAACGCGCTCGGCAGAGCCACCGGGGTCCTTGACGTAATCGAGATCGCCACTGATCATCGCCAGCGTGCGTGCTTCGTTGTCCTGATAGGTGATGCCGATGATTTCATCGACGTATGGAAGCTGGTTACCTTCGGTGTCAACCTTCCAGTAGTACGGATTGCGCGTCATCGTCATCTGAGGATTGCCACCCAGAATGGAGGACGGCAGCCACGGGAAGAGCAGCGGACGCTCAAGGTTGTTGAAGTAGTTGTTGGTGTCGTCGGAAGGACCGGACAGCATCTTGTTGAACAGACCTACCCAGTCTTCAACCGTTCCGTCTGCCTGAACCAGCGCCTCGAGTTCATCCGGGTCGGCATAGTCGGCATGGAACTGCTCAGCATAGTGGCGTGGGAACCATGTAATGTGGCGTCCACTCCATGTCGCTACATTGTAGAGGAACGTGCCCTGAGGCTGTGCGAAGGTGAAGCTGACGGTATAGTCATCGATCTTCTCAGCCACGAAATCTTCCGCGCCTTCACGGGGCAGCCAGTCAGCAATCGGACCGGCAGCGCTGAGTTCTTCATTGAAAAGCACGTCTTCAATGTAGAACATGATGTCGTCGGCGGTGAACGGATGTCCATCCGACCACTTCATGCCTTCACGCAGGTGGAAGGTATAGGTGCGAACGTCGTCGCTCACTTCCCAGCTTTCGGCAATGTTGGGGACGACACCGGAGAAATCGGGTGCCCATGACACGAGGTTTTCCCATCCGGCGATATACCAGAGACCGCCCCAGCCCGGGTTGCTGCCCGTGAAGCCGACGCGCATCGATCCGCCGTAAGCCCCCACTTCGTTGAAGGGTTCTACAACGCGGGGATTAACTGGCAGACGCTCCTCTACCGGAGGCAGTTCGCCCGCTTCCACGAGTGCGGCAAGCATGGGCGACTCATTGTAGGCTGCCTGTGCGGAAAGGCTCGCCGTACCGAGGACTGCGACCAGCAGCAGGATGGTCAGAGTGAATAGACTTCTGTGCTTCATTATGCACTGCTCCTACTTGAACAAGCTATTTGAAAAAAGGTTTGCTTTCTGTGCCCTTCCGCTTCTCGGAATATCACCTGCTAAAATGAGAAGTGAAAGGGGTCTAGCTACAGGTAGTAAACTATCGACTCAAATTCCAACTCCTTTCACTCTTCACGATTTGACCGGGGCACCGAGGAACACCTGTATTTCGACGGTGTTCCGGTCAATCTCCACTGTGGCTGCAACCAGCAGGCAAATGCCTGCTAGCGAACCTTCGCTACCGAGTCGCGCACGACCAACCGCGTTCCAATGATGGTCGTGATGGGCGGACGATCCAGATACATCGCGCGTTCGTAAAGCTGGCGCACCGCCAGCGCACCCATCAACTCTTTTTCCACTTTTACCGTCGTCAAGGCAACGGGGGGCGTTAGCTCAACCGCTTTGTCGTCGAAGCCGATGACGGAAACATCTTCGGGAACACGTTTCCCGATTTCATCGAGCGCACGCATGGCACTGATCGCCACGTCGTCGTTACAGGCGAAAATCGCTGTGATTTCCGGTGCGCGTTCGAGCAAACTGAGAGTTGCTCTGAAAGCGCTCTCAGCTTGAAGTAAACTATTTTCCACATAATCGCCATTGATGCCATGTTCGGCGAGCGCTTTGAGGTAGCCATTGCGCCGCTCACTGATGCTTGGATGATCGTAACCTGTGGAGCTGCTACCGATCAGACCAATGCGCCGATGTCCGTTGTCGATGAGGTATTTCACGGCTTCATAAGCGCCGTGCAGATTGTCGGTGTTTACCGTGTCACACTCGATACCTGCGGCAAAGGCGTCCACCAACACCAGCGGAATCTGGCGGGGAATGCGCGACACTAAGGCGGGATCATGGAATGCAACGCCGACAATGACCAACCCGTCAATATCCTCATTTTCAATCAAGGGTGACCACGTCGTCGCCTGACTGAACTCGTTGACGGGCAGGCTGGCATACATCAGGTTGAGACCGAGGCGTTCACATTCGTCCTCGATGCCGCACAGCACCGCGTAATTGAAGGGATCAAGTCGGGGGAGTTCACCGGGATCGCGTTTGACGACTACGCCAATGGTACTGATTTTAGAGGCAACCGTCGTCGGCACGCGGATTTGGAGTTTGTAGCCAATATCTGCCGCTGCCTTCAACACTAAGGCGCGGGTTGAGGGGAGTACATTGGATTTGTTATTCAGCGCACGTGAAGCCGTGCCGAGGGAGACACCCGCGGCTTGAGCGACATCACGTAATGAAGAAGATTTTGCCATATCTAACTTTATTGCTAGAATAACTTTTAAAATCCATGAAACATGTTCATTAAACATTTTCAGAGTAACACATTATGGGAACGGTGTCAATAAAATCAGAAAGTGATTTTCATGACGAATTTTTCGCTGTCTAAAGAAGAGATCGACCATTTTGTAAAGTTTGGATTTATTCAGGTTCCCGATTGCTTCGATAGAGCGTTTGCAAAACAGTGGACGGACGAGGCTTACGGCAGACTTGGTTACGATCCCAACGATCCCTCGACGTGGGAAAAGCCTATTGTCCATATGCCTAACGATGCGTGGGTCAACGTCAAAGAATTCTCGCCCAAGGCATATGCCGTGATTTGCCAACTGCTCGGCGGAGAAGACCGTATTCCAGAGAATATCCGGTGGGGTAACGGTTTCATCGTCAATTTCTCACTTGGAGCCGATAGAGAGTGGATACCCCCCTCCCCCGAAGCGGGCGGCTGGCATAAAGATGGTGATTTTTTCCACCACTTTCTGGATAGCCCGGAACAGGGCTTGCTGTTGATCGTAATCTGGAAGGACATTGAGCCGCGCGGCGGTGGAACGTTTTTCGCGCCCGATTCGATTAAACCGGTTGCAGAGTATCTACTCGCGGATCGAACCGGACTTCACCCCTTCGAGAACGGATTTGGAAGCCTGATCAGACAATGCCGTGATTTCCGCGAAGCGACAGGCAAGGCGGGTGACGTGGTGTTTATGCACCCGTACATGCTGCACGCTTCGTCGCAGAATCATTCCGGCGTTGCGCGGTTCATCACCAATCCACCGGTCTCTTTGCGAGAGCCGATGAATTTCAACCGTGAAAATCCGGCGGATTATTCTCCGGTTGAACGGACGGTACTGCACGCGCTTGGGGTCGAAAAGCTCGACTACAA
>DATGQJ010000528.1:0-4202 GCA_035304265.1 Oceanobacillus sp. | reverse complement strand
CCGGTAGTCCAGGCGAAACGTGAGTGTCCCGGACGGCTTCACCAGCACGTACATGCCGTCCCGGTCCGTAACCTTATAAATTTTGTCTTTTGGTTTCAGGTGCTTAAGAGCTGCATCCGTCAACATTCGGGCCACCTCCTCGAAAAAAGACCGTCAGGCCAATTTCGGGCACCAGCGCGACAAAATCTCTTTTTCTTACAGCATCTTAGGTCGAAAAAAAGACCGTCACATGGCGCTCGGACCCTGACGGTATCGGATGAAATCGGATTTCGCAACGGGAGCCGGACCGTCAGGGAGTACGTCAGCGGCGATCTCTGCCGGCCGATAGTCTCCGAACGTCTTTAGCTTATTTTATTTATTTTATCAGAGTGTTACGGCGTATTCTGGCGTGCTGCAGGATAGCGCCGGATGGGCCTGAATCATTCCCACTCTATTGTTCCCGGCGGTTTGCTGGTCACGTCGTAGACCACGCGGTTGACGCCCTTCACCTCGTTGACGATGCGGTTGCTCACTCGTGCTAGCAGTTCGTAGGGAAGCCGCGCCCAATCCGCCGTCATGAAGTCGTCGGTTGTGACTGCGCGTAGGGCGATAACCTCTTCGTAGGTGCGGTTATCGCCCATCACGCCCACGCTTTTCACCGGAAGCAGCACGGCGAAACACTGCGCGGTTTCGCTCCTCAGCATGTTCGCGTGGGCGAGTTCTTCAAGGAAAATAGCGTCGGCTTCGCGCAGCTTTTCCAGCCTTTCCCACGTGATCTCGCCGAGACAGCGCACCGCCAGACCGGGACCGGGGAAGGGCTGCCGCCAGACAATCGAATCAGGCAGACCGAGGGATGTACCAACCGCCCGCACTTCATCTTTGAACAGATCGCGTAAAGGTTCGACCAGTTCAAAGTGCAGGTCATCCGGCAGCCCGCCGACGTTGTGGTGACTCTTGATCACCTTCGCCTGCTTGCTGCTGGCGGCGCTCTCGATCACATCGGGGTAAATCGTTCCCTGTGCCAGAAAGCGTACCCCTTCCTGCTCAAGTCTGCGTGCCTGCTCCGCGAACACATCAATGAACAGCTTGCCGATCAGCTTGCGTTTCGCCTCTGGTTCGGTCACATCGCGCAGCGCGTCCAAAAATTCCTCTGTCGCATCGACGGCGATTACGTTCATCCCCTGTTCTTCGCCGAAGACGTGCGCGACCTGTTCTGGTTCGCCTTTGCGCAGCAGTCCCGTATTCACGAATACACAGGTCAATTGATCGCCGATAGCATGGTGAAGTAGCGTTCCCGCTACTGCCGAGTCCACGCCGCCGCTGAGTGCCAGCAGCACGCGCTGATCGCCCACCCGCTCACGGATGGACGTGATCGCGTCGTCGATGAATGCTGCCGCAGACCATTTCGCTTCGCATTCGCAGATATTGAAGACGAAGTTGCTCAAGATTTCTTTGCCCATCGGCGTATGGACGACTTCAGGATGAAACTGTACCCCGTAGAGCTTGCGCTCAGGATCGCCCATTGCCGCGAAAGGTGAATTATCCGACGCGGCGAGGGGAACAAAGCCTGATGGCGGGCGTTCGATCCGGTCTCCGTGCGACATCCATACGGCAAGGTCACGCGGAAGCCCGTGAAACAGGGGATTTTCTTCGGTAACGGTGATCTGCGCCGGACCGTATTCTCGTGCCTGTGCGGGCGCGACCACGCCGTTCAGCGCGTAGGTCATCGCCTGCATTCCGTAGCAAACGCCGAGTTCCGGCTTGCCACTCTTCAGAATGAACGGGGGGATTTGCGGCGCATCTTCCTCATAAACGCTGTTGGGTCCGCCGGAGAAAATGTACCCGCGTGGCTCGTGCTGGTTGATCTTCTCCGGCGGCGCATCGTGTGGAAAGACTTCCGCATAAACGCCGAGTTCGCGCACCCGACGAGCGATCAACTGCGTGTACTGCGAACCAAAATCGAGGATCGCGATACCACCATGACGGGGATCGGCGGACAGCCGAACCTCATTGGGACTGAGCACTGAAGACTCTGTAGGATTCATGTTAGTCCGCAAACACGATTCTGCCGTCGTCCATGTTGACGATGGTGGCAAGCGCTTCAATCGGGATGTTGTAGCCGTGCTTCTCCATCAATTCGCGTCCGCCTTCGAAGGTCTTTTCCACCACGACACCCACGCCCGCGACTCGTGACTGGGCGCTTTCGACCATCCGCGCCAGCGCCCGCAGGGTTTTGCCCGTCGCCAGAAAGTCGTCGATGATCAAGATGTCCTGATCAGGATGCAGAAACTCCGCCGAAACCAGCAGGTTGACTTCCATGCCTTTTGTATGGCTAGGCGCGGTTTCGAGGAACACCGGACCGAACATGGTGATCGGCTTGGTTTTGCGGGCATAGACCACCGGCACGTTCATCGCCAGTCCGGTCATCAGCGCCGGGGCGATACCGGAGATTTCCACCGTCAGGATACGGTCAATCTTGACATTGGCGAATCGTTTTGCCAGTTCCTTGCCGATGTCCAGCATCAAATCCGGGTACAGTTGGTGGTTGAGAATGCTGTCGATTTTGAGGATGCCATTGCCGAGATTGCGTCCTTCGGCGGCGATGCGCTTTTTGAGTGCCTCCACGTTTTATGCTCCTGTTTGTCCACCGGACTCTTCGTACACGTCCGCAAAAATCAGTTCAAATGATCCGCGAGGGAATACATTCAGGTGCTTACCTGCTTCCTGCCCTGCAAACGAACGCAATGCATCTTCCATCGATTGCGCGTCCTCGAAGTAAACCTCAAGAATACGGTATAGCTGGCTTTCTCCCATTGGGCTGCCGGTCACATTGATCACCTGCCGCCTCGTGATCGACGGCATCCGTTCGACCAGCGCGAGGAATTCATTATAGTGAATCTCAAATGAGTCCAGATTGGCGGGGTGCTGAAACAAAATCATGAACTTGACCATCGTCGCGTCTCGTTCGCTGCGGAATAGAAAAACCGGGCGTTCTCGCCCGGCATTCGATTGTATACACGATAGGGTATAAAAGACTAGGGCTTATCGGTAATCTCGATCAGGATCACCGCCACGCAGCAGCAATCCGATCACCAATCCAACGATGAAGACGATGCTCAGGGTGCGGAAGGGGCTGCGCCGCACAACGCGCTTGACATCTTCGCCCATATCCTCATAGGAGTGTTTGCGCAGGTAATTCGCCGCGCGTTCCAATCCCTCTGCGAGCTGATCGATATTTTCACTCACTTCCGGACTAGCACCCGACTCTCGGATCTCCTTGCGAAGTGCCTCTGCGACGGTGTTCAATCCTTTGACCGCTTCCTTCTTGGCATCATCGGCGCGTCGCCGTGCCTGTTTTCGTAGCTCTTTCCACTGCTTCGCCGCCTCGTCGGACGCCAGTTTTGCCTGTTCGCTTACCGTTCCATCTCCGTTGTGCGCCATCCCTGCATCCTCCTGTTGACACATCACCTTCATTATAACCGAAATAAAGGTGAGTGTACAAAGCGTGATGACACGCTTACGACATGAGCAACCTCACGAACAGGGCAACCGAGTTACGGACTGCGCCCGCCGCTGGCATTTTCCGCGCTAAGGGAATTCGTTGATGCCCAATATCCCGACGCGGTTTCGGTGCTGATGTGGCTATTGCCAATTCTTTCTCCGCTTTCACCGCACGGAGCAGCGTGTCCACCGGATCGTTTACGAAATCGTCACCGCTGTCGAGCAGTTGCTGGTATACACGGTCAACGTGCGGTTGCGCGAGGTAGTAGCTGCGCAGATCATCGCACGTCAGTTCATACTCCGCCATCATGTTTTGCGCCAGCGGATCGCGCTTGATAGCGTCCAGCAATTCGTCTGCCCATTCGGGTCCAAAGACGTAGACGTAATCCCGATCTGCGATCATTCTCAATGCCTTTCGCTGTGGTGGTCTAAACTATTGCTTTAGTCGTCAGAACGGGGTGGTTTTGTTCGTTTTTTGTTATACTACGCGCCATGACGCAAAAATTTCCCTCCTCACAACGCCGCGCGGTAATTCGCCGCGTGGTTTTTGTTGCAGTTATCGCGCTTGTTCTGGCGGTGCTGCTTGGACTAGACCTCGCCAATCGTGGGCTTGCGTGGCGCACCTTCCGTTCATTGACGGGCGAAGAAACGCCACTGGCGCAAATACGCGGGATGGTGGAGTGGCTCGGCAACTTCACCCGCTTGCAACCGCGTACCGATCC
>DATGQJ010000527.1:0-6198 GCA_035304265.1 Oceanobacillus sp. | reverse complement strand
TACGCTTGAGGTCGATAAAGATTGGTAATTCAACGATAAAGGCAGCTATACGCCACTTATGAATGCACCACCCCAAACCGGACGCCGTCCCCGCGAACTGAGCGAACGGCAAATCAATGAACTGCTGCGCAGGCGCAACGCGCAAGACCAGCGCGATCCTTTCGCCACCGATCCTGACCCTGAGATTCGCCAGTTAGGGCGGTTGATGCTGCGGCGCGAAAATCGGGATGATCGGGTCAGCGATCTGTTTGCGCTTGGCGATCTTTGCGCTCGGCGATCCATTACCGAAGATCGGAAGCTCCTAGTCTTCTACGTCGGTAAAGCATTGATGGCGTACCATCGCGCCGCCGACGAAGCAACCAATGACGTGGATCGGGTGCTGGCACAACGGGCAATACAGGCGTATATCGAATGGGTTGGCGACGTGGCGGAAGAACATCCGATCCTGCGCAACATCGCCGTCGGGCTGTGGGCGCTTGCCGATAAAGAAGAATATGGCGAGGTGTATGACTCTGCCGATATGGAACCGTCCGACGACGAGGAATTATCGGATGTCGAACGGAAACTGTACAACCTCGTGGATGCCTACTACCAGTCCGGCTCCCATGCCACCGGCGAGGTTTCCGGCAGCCGGGGTCCGAACAATTTGAGTACGGCTTCGGAAGCGCGTATCGACGATGGTACTGTCGCTTACATGGATAACTCACAGTTCCTCAGTGACAGCGGCGCGACACGAGCGGACATCGTCACGCCTGCCATGGTCAACCGCCTGCTGGATAGCTCGTATGGGGACTCATACGCCAGCGAGACGCGCGTCGAGCAAGAGGTGATAGAATCGTTTACGTCATTTGAACGTGACCGTGTGCAGGAGCAGCGCAGGTCAGTTTCCGTACATTCCGATGCTGCTCTATCTGGAATCTCGAAAGAATTCGACGTTGGACAGGTCATCGACAACCGCTTCGAGGTCGCGGACGTGCGGCGCGGCGGCATGGGGGTGGTCTATCTTTGCTACGATCACGAGCAGCGTGAGCCTGTCGCGCTCAAGAGTTTTCAAGCGCGTTTTCTGGAAAATGAACGCGCTGTCGCACGCTTCGTACAGGAGGCGGTGACGTGGATTCGGCTGGAAAAACACCGCCACATCGTGCAGGCGCGATTAGTACAGAATATCGCCTCTCGCCCGCACATCATCCTTGAACACATCAGCGGTCCCGAAGGCTTAGAGGCAGACCTGCGGAGTTGGATCGAGCACAAGCGGCTGACACTGCCCACCTCGATTGAGTTTGGGCTGCACATCGCGCTCGGTATGCAGCACGCCACACAGCGCGTCCCCGGTCTGGTACACCGCGACCTCAAACCTGCCAATATCCTCGTCACCCACGACGGCATTGCCAAAGTGACCGATTTCGGGCTGGTGCGCTCGCTCGACATCGAAGGCTCACTGATGGACATCGAGATGGAATCGGCGGCGCAAGACCCCAGCGAACGCCTCACCCGCGTCGGCGCGATCATCGGCACTGCGCCCTATATGTCGCCGGAACAGTGTCGTTCACAGAACGTCGATCTGCGCTCGGACATCTATGCCTTCGGCTGCCTGCTGTATGAAATGCTCACCGGAAAGACGATCTTCAACGTCCGTAAATTCGAGGCATGGATTCACGCGCACCTGAACGAAAAGCCCGCCTTCGACCCGAACGTTGCCGCTAATCTGCCCACTCGTTTGAAGACGCTGGTGATGGCATGTCTGGAGAAAAGTCCGGCGGATCGTCCGGCGACGTGGGGCGAGATAGTGGATGAGCTTGCCTCAATCTATCAGGATGTGACTGGCAGCCCCGCCGTTCTGGAAATTACCGGACCAGCCCTCGAAGCCCGCGAATTGATGGACAAGGGCTATTCGCTCACGGAACTGGGCAAGCTGGAAGAGGCGTTGGAAGCGTATGACCGCGCCATCGAGCTACAGCCGGATTATGCATGGGCATGGGCGCGTAAAGGACGCACCTTGCGGCTGCTCAACCGCTATGAACAGGCTCGTGCCTGCTACGACGAAGCGCTCCGTCTCCAGCCTCGCTATGCATGGGCGTGGAAGGGCAAGGGCATGGTGCTTGAGCGCATGGGGATGCAGACCGAAGCGCTGGAATGCTACCGCACGGCGGCGGAGATCGACCCGAACGATGTGTGGAACTGGTACAATCAGGCGGACGCGCTTCAGAACATGGGCATGTATCAGGAAGCCCTGAGCAAACTGGAACGTGCCCTGCAACTCGATTCCAACCACCCCAACAGTTGGGCGAAACTCGGTCAGGTGTATCGCCTGCTTCACCGCTATGAAGATGCGGGGACTGCTTACAGACGCGCTGTTGAACTTGACCCGACTTACGCATGGGCGCACAACGGCTATGGACTGGCGCTCAAGGCGCTCGGCAACACCAAAGAGGCTCTGCTCAGTTTCAAACGCGCTACTCGCTACCAACCGGAAGAGGTCTGGCACTGGTACAACCTCACCGAAATGCTGGTCGATCTGGGTCAGTACGAAGACGCCATCGAACCCGCGCAGGTTGCGGTGCGCACTGATCCCACGCACTCCTTTAGCTGGGCGAAACTCGGTCAGGTGATGCGCTACGTCAAACGCTATGAGGATGCACTGATTGCCTACAACCGCGCCATCGCCCTACAACCGGACTATGGATGGGCGATCAACGGCAAAGGCATTGTGCTGGAACAGTTGGAGCGTTACGAAGAGGCGTTGGAATGCTACCGCATGGCAGCGCAGCTTGCGCCCAACGACGTGTGGCACTGGTACAATCAGGGCAACGTGCTGACCCTGCTTGGGAAGTATGAAGAGGCGCTACCGCTGTTGGAACGCGCCGTCCAGATCAATCCAACCCACGCGCGGAGTTGGGCAAGGCTTGGCAATGTACTGCGCCAGTTGAAGCATTACGAAGAAGCGCTGAAGGCTTATGCCGAAGCCACCCGACTTGAGCCAAATTATGCGTGGGCATGGAACGAGCAGGGCATCACTTATGAAGCGTTGGGGCGTTACGAAGAAGCGCTGATCGCCTACCACCGCGCCAGCGAAAGCGACCCGGACGACGCTTTCTACATTTATCAACAGGCAGACGTGCTTACGTCACTGAATCAGTACGACGGTGCGCTAGAACTGCTGGAACGTTCCCTTAAGCTAGATAACAAAAACGCCCGCACGTGGGCGAAATACGGACAGGTGCTGCGGCGGCTGGATCGGCTGCATGACGCGCTGCGTGCCTACACGCACGCCGTCGAACTTGATCCGACTTATGCGTGGGCGTGGAATGGACGCGGGTTGGCGCTGGCGACCCTCAACCAGTATGAAGAAGCGTTGCAGGCATTCCGCCGCGCTACCGAACTGGATCGTGGTGACGTGTGGTACTGGTACAATCAGGGCGACGCGCTGGTTTCGCTGAACCGCTTCCACGAAGGCGCGGAAGTGCTGGAACACGCGGTCAAGCTGAACCCCAACCACGCGGAAAGCTGGGCGAAGCTCGGTCAGGCGTTCCGCCGTCTGGATCGCCATGCGGATGCGCTCGCCGCCTATGACAACGCCCTCGCCATCAATCCGAAATACGCATGGGCGTGGAATGGGCGGGGATTGGCACTGGAAGCATTAGGTCGGCGCGAGGAAGCACTGGTCAGCTACGAACGAGCGCTGCAAGAGGACAAGAGCGTGATCTGGTACTACACCAACCAGATCGACCTCTTGCTGGACATGGGTCGTAAAGCCGATGCGCTGAAGGTGATTGATGCCGCGCTTGCTGCGCTGCCCAATAATCCGACGGCGTGGGCACGGCGCGGGCAGATTCAGCGTCGGCTTGGCGATTACGCAGGGGCAATCGAGAGCTACAAACGCGCCTTAGAGATCGATCCGACCTATGCATGGGCATGGAATGGTCAAGGGTTGGCACACGCGGCGCTCAACCGCCACGACGAAGCGCTGACTTTTTACGAGCAGGCGGTGAAATACAACCCCAATGACGTGTGGTTCTGGCATAATTATGGTGATGCGTGGTTGATGCTGGATAACTGCGAACGCGCTGTCGAAACCTTTAAGCGGGCGTTGGAAATTGACCCCAATCATGAGCCGACGCTGCGCAAGCTCAAGCACGCAGAGGAATGTGTAGAGGACGAAAACTGATTTGTACATGAATCGCGAAATCTCTGTCACCTTCATGAGTGGTCCGCTGGACGGCAAGACGCTGCATTTCGAGCAGCCGGAGACGGGCGACGAACTGGTGCTGAACATCGGGCGGCGTGATGGCTGCGACATCCATCTGGCGTTCGATAATCAGGTGTCTCGCCTGCACGCGCGGCTTGGATGTAAGGCGAATCCTGTCACCAGCAGCGAATCGGTTGCCGATCCTTTCATTTTGTCCTTCTGGCTGGAAGATATGGGCAGCCGCAACGGAACCTTCATCGAGCGCGAGAAAGGGTCGATCAAGGGGAAAGTTGGTTTGCGTCCCGGCGCGTTGTTCCGCATCGGGCGCACGTGGCTGCGTTTGGACGTGCCTTTGTCGTTGTGAAAGGGAAAAGTCGTGGATGTCAACGTTGAAACCTTGAAGCAGATTCTTGAAGCGTTCAACCAGCACGACCTTGACGCTATCATGGGCTTCTTCGCTGAGGACTGCATACTGGAGATGCCCCGCGGTCCCCATCCATGGGGCAATCGCTACGTGGGCAAAGAGGAAGTACGGGCGGGACTAGCCAGCCGCTTCGCTGGCGTCCCGAACGTTCATTACAGCGAGGATACGCACTGGGTGTGTGATGATCGCGGCGTCTCGGAGTGGCTTCTCACCGGAACCACTACCTCTGGCGTTCAGTTGAATGTGCGGGGTTGCGACCACTGGCAGTTCCGGGATGGCAAAGTGGTGCGAAAGGACTCTTACTGGAAGATTGTCGATTAGGGCGGCATCAAACCGGGGTGAGTGTTCGACGCGGTGGTAACAGCCTTTGCGTCTTTTTTGATTTCTTTCGCTTCCTCTTTGTTAAATTATTCCTTCATTAAGGCGGTCCCATGTACCACGAACTCAATTATTTCATGAGCAGCGACGGCTTGAAGATCATGACCGAACACTGGCTGCCGAAGGAATACAAGGCGATTGTGGTGGTGGTGCATGGCTACGGTGAGCACAGCGGGCGCTATCGTCACGTGATTCGGGCACTGACCGATGCGGGCTATGCTGTCTTCACCCTTGATCATCGGGGGCATGGACAGAGCGAAGGATTACGCGCCTACTTCGACAGTTTCGATCAGCCCGTGAATGATCTCAGGGACTACATCAACAACATTCGAGAAGATCATGACGAAGAAAGGCTGTTCATTCTCGGTCACAGCATGGGGGCGCTGATCACGCTGGCATATACGCTGCGCTATCCCGAAGGACTGGCGGGGATCATCGTCTCCGCGCCGCCTGTGAACGCCGATGCCAACGTTTCACCTGCTCTGGTGAGGCTTGGCAACATTCTTACTAAAATTATCCCCAAGCAGCCCTTTGTGAAACTCGTGCCGCTGGAAACCCTTTCGCGCGACCCCGACGTGATCCGCGCGTTCGAAAAAGACCCGTTGACTTACAAAGGCAACATGCGCGTGCGTATGGGAACCGCACTCAACGACACGGCGAAATGGGTGCGTGAGCGACTTGAAGAATTGAAACTTCCGATGCTGGTTCTGTACGGCGAGGACGATAAGCTGGTCAATCCTTCCGGCAGCCAGCTTTTGTATGAGAAAGCCGCCTCTGCCGACAAAACCCTTAAATCCTATCCCGAACTTCGCCACGAAATTCTGAACGAGCCGGAGCGCGAAATCGTGATCGCAGACATCATCGCGTGGCTGGACGCCCGCGCTGAAAAGCAAGCCAGCGAAGAAGAGTCGGCTTAGGGAAATGGGCTTTATGCTTCTCACCTCTGCGAACGTGATATGCTGCGATAGTAGAGCTATCGACCCGTGAGAGAAGTTTGAACGCCCGAACCGAACGCATTTTACAGATTGGCTTAATTGCGGCTTTCGCGGTGCCGCTGTTGGCATATGCCTATCTCGGCATTTTCAATCGCTTCATCGCCGATGATTTTTGTGTAGCCAACAAAGTCATTGAACAAGGTCTTTTCCAGACGGTTGTATCCGATTACAACACCTGGTTCGGCAGAGTATCTGAATCATTCACCAGCAGTCTG
>DATGQJ010000526.1:0-4424 GCA_035304265.1 Oceanobacillus sp. | reverse complement strand
AGGTTGATCTGTCCGGTTCCTTCGAATATATCGTTTATCTTGGCGTCTCTGAGCCATTTCTCGACCAGCAGTTCGCGGCTGTAGCCTGCGGGACCCAGAATTTCCACCGCCTTCTGGCATACCTGTGTGACGACTTTGCCCGCTTTCGCCTTGCACATGGCGGCTTCAAGGTTGTTCGGCTCTTTGGCATCCATCAGCGTGACCGCGCGAAGCGTGAGCAGGTAGGCGGCGCGTAACTGCGCTTCCATTTCCAGCACGTCGCGGTGGATGGCGGTCAGTTTGTGGTAGGGCACGCCATAGGGGATTTCGATGCCGTTCTCTTTCAGCGTTTCCTTGACGAATTCCACTGCTGCCCGCCCAATGCCGAGGGCGCTTGCCGCCACCAATGGGCGGGTTGCGTCGAAGGTTGCCATTGCGCCTTTGAAGCCACCTTCTTTGCTCACTTCCGGGCTGCCGAGAATGTGATCGGCGGGGATGCGGGCGTTCTCCAGCACAATCGAGGCGGTGTCGCTGGCACGGATGCCGTGTTTGATTTCAACCTTGCTCACTCTCACGCCGGGGGTTCCCGCCGGAACGACGAACGGGCGCATTCCCGCGCGTCCGGCGCTGCGGTCAATCGACGCCCAGACCACGACCAAGCCATTGGATTCTTCCAGCGCCAGCTTGCCGTTGGTGCAGAAGATTTTTTCGCCGTTCAGTATCCACTCGCCGGTTTCTTTGTCCTGCACCGCCGTCGTCTGGATGGCGGACGTATCCGATCCCGCGCCCGGTTCGGTCATTGCCATCGCGCCCCACGCTGGAATTTCGCCTTCGGCGAAGCGTTGCAGAAACTTCATCTTCTGTTCGGGCGTGCCGACGGCTTCAATGGCTGCGCCGCCGAGCGCACCACCGGGCAGGCATAAGTAAATGCCCGCGTCGCCCCACGACAGCATTTCGATCATGGTCATCAGGCGCAGGGTTGTCGTACTCGGACGCTTGCTGTCGCGCTGCGACTCTTCGGGGTTCGCCAGCTTTTCGAGTGTGCGCTTTTGCATGTCGCGCATGAAGGGCCACATCTGCTCAATGAAAGCGGTGGGGCGCTGGTGTTCGTTCTCGTCCATCTCGCGGGAGATCGGGCGCATGACGTATTCCGCCACCATCCGCGCCATATCCGCCTGTTTTTGTACGTGTTCGGGAATTTCAAAATCAATCGCCATGATCACAATCCTTCATCTTTTACTATCGGTTAATCGTCACTTTCTTCTCCGGTTTCGGCTTCTCGATTCGGATCGCCGTATCGGGGGCGTTTCTCCTGCCGAAGCACATCCCAATTGACATCGCGATATGCCCGCAAGGTGTACGCAGTTTGTTCGTCGAATGCGGCGGGGCTGTGGGCGTAAATCAGTGGGTGAATCTTGACATCCCAGCCATCCAGCCGATTTGATTGATACAGCGCCTCACGTTCCGATTCGGTTTCGGCATAGAAGATCGCCATCCCGCCCAACTGCCCAATAAAGTGATCGTGAAACAGCACCAGCGGCAAAGACCGATCACCAATATAGGCGTTAAAAATCTGGTTCACCTGCGCGGGTGAGAGTCCTTCCGGCGCAAGCGCGTACACCAGAAAACAGCGAGGCTTCTTCAGGCGCACCGCTCAGCTTCTCCTTTCAAAATGAGCGCGGAGCGTAATCAACTCACTCCGGTGTTCCGCTTCGTGCTGGCAGAGATGATGCAGCACCCATTCGGGCGTGACTTCATATTCGGGCAAAATACGCGCCCGTTGAAAATCTTCAAGCGTCATGGAGCGAAAGGTGTTCATCAATGCCTGACGAACCGCATTCAGGCGTGCCCAATGTGCTTCCAGTGACTCGCCTTCCACGTGGGTGAGATTGCCCTGTTTGTCGCGCACGTCATAGGGCAAGACCGCTGCGATTTCAGGCGCAAAGTCACGTTCCAGCACTTCGGCGTACAGCCAGTCGGCTTCAATCACGGCGATGTGGTAGAGCAGCGTGCCAATCGTATGGACTGAACAGGCATCCCGCCAATCCACCGCATCGGATGAGATGCCATCCAGCACTTCGCGGGTGAGATCGCGCGTATCTTCAATTGCTCTCAGCCACGACCCGACCAGCGGAGGGCAATTGGGCACAGGTTCAAACATCAATCGTCTGGTCATGGCTTCTATACAATCGCCAGACCGTCGAAGGTGGTGAAACCGCGTGCGTTACGCAGCCAGCGCTCCGCCGGAAACTCACGGATGAAGCCATAGCCGCCCAATACCTGCACGGCGCTGTCGGTCACGAACAGCGCGGCTTTGTCAGCATACTGCTTGGCGAGATACGCCTCTCTGGTCGCGTCTTCGCCTTTGTCCAGCTTCCATGCCGCTTCCCACGTCATCAGGCGGGCAGAGTCCACTTCAATCGCCATCTCCGCCAGCATGAAGGCAATCGCCTGCTTGGTGGCAATCGGCACGCCAAAGGCGACCCGCTGCTTAGCGTAATCACGGGCATACTCGAACGCGCCACGCGCCACGCCCACCGCCAGCGCCGCCAGCGCCACGCGGGAACGATTGAGGATGTTCTCGTAGTTGCAGCCCACCGCGCCGCCCAATTTACAGGGCACATCCACACGCGCGTCGTTGAATTTGACACGGTAGGTGGGCAGGGCGCGTAAGCCCATCAACTTTTCCTGCGCTTCGATCTCCACGCCTTCGATGCCGCGCTGAACCAGATAAGCGTCAACGTTTCCGGTTTCGCTGTCACGGGCGTATACCAGCATGATGTTGGCGTTCTCCGCCAGCGGCACGTATGCCTTGACGCCGTTCAAGCGCACTTTGTCGCCATCTACCGTCGCCGTCGTCTGGAGTTGGTTGGGGTCAAAGAACACGCCGGGTTCGAGCAGGGCGGCGGTGGCGGGTGCGGGCTTCTCTTCCGCGAAGATCGGCAGCCAGTTCTCGCGCTGCTCGGCGGTTCCATAGAGCGTGACCGGATAGGCGAACAATGCCGGAGCCATCACCGCCAGCGCCACCGAGAGATCGCCATAGGCGAGTTCTTCCGCTGCCAGCACGCCCGTGACCGCGCTCATCTCGCCTAAGCCGCCGAATTCTTCAGGAATTGCCGTTGGGACTAAGCCGATTTGCCATCCGGTTTCGACCACATCTTCGGGAATGTGCCCGCTTTCGTCGGCTTCGTGGGCGATGGGCTGAACGTCGTTGACGGCGTAACGCCGGATCGTGTCGATTAACTGCTGCTGCTCACTGGTTGGGGTAAAGGAAACCACGTTATTGCTCCTTATCAGCACACCAAGAAGTTACAAATCTCATCTGATAAACAGATAATTAACAGGAAAAAGTTTGAAAATGGTTTGTATCAAACTCCGCATATCAAAATGAATCTTGTGAACGACTCCGCTGCCAGAAGTAAACGGCGAACAGCGGCATCCCGCCGAGAAAAAACAAGCCGCGCACCGCCACCAGCGGCGGGTTGGCAATGCCCAACACACCCACGAACGAAAACAGCAGCATCAGCCCAAGCAGGATTTTCTCGAACAGCGTGCCGCGCGGGAACGCCACGCCAAAGGCAAACAGGGTGACGAACGCGCCCGCCCATTTGAGATGTCCGAGCAGGAAGGGCAGCATGAAATCCGGTTCTGGTGGCGTCACACCTGCCCGACCTGCGAGTGCATAGGTGATGAAATAGCCGTTTTCGGCGGTGTCCATCAATCCGGTAAAAATGCCCGCCGCCAGCCCGATCCATGCGAACGGCGGCGCAGCCTCTTTGGTGAGCGCGTACAACCCGGCAAAGACGATCAAGTAGCTGGTCACGAAGAGGGTGTCCGCGCCGAAAAAGCCGAGCGTAATATCGGGAAACTCGGTGCTGGCGACCAGAAATTCGCTTGAACTCAGCGGTAGACCCGGCTGCACCTGCACCCCTGCGGGCAATGACGTGGCGGCGACTGCCTGAAAAATGACGGCGACAAAAGCAACCAACGCCGCGAATGCCGCGCCTTGAAAAAGGATTTTTTGGTTCATAAGCTCTCTTTTACGATATGCGACACTCCATCCCACTTATCCATCCAGCTTGCACGCATTTTGCCCTCGAAAAAGCGAAGCACGTAGCCCGCGCCCGGATTGCTCGAACGTTTGGTTGCCTCGATTGCCGCCTGCCGATCATAGTCCACGCGATAGAACTGAATGGCATAGCCGGACGTGTCGGCGGTCAAGATGGCGTAGGCGGCGCGTTGATCCATCGGGAAGTTGTTGCTGATAGGTCCGGGGTTGACGGCGTGGACACCGTTCAGCCGTCGTTCCATCGGCACGTGAAAATGCCCGACGCAGATCAAATCTGCGTCTGCCCCCGCAACTCGTGTAGAGAATTCTTCATCGGTCAATCCGGGGTTCAAATCGGGGAATTCGTCGGTTCCGGGTGCGGAATGAACGAGCAATA
>DATGQJ010000525.1:0-5660 GCA_035304265.1 Oceanobacillus sp. | reverse complement strand
GAGGAGATCGTTCTTGCAGCGTTCTTCGTCAACGTCGTAGTGATCCAGCAGTGATTTCAATACGTCGCTGACAGGCTTAGGTTCTTGAATCAATTGCCAGATATGAGCGCCTACCGGATTCAAGCCATAGTAGACCCCGTTTTCCGTATTCAAGATCACCATTTCGTTCGAGAGGTTCGTAGAGATTTGCGCCTTGCTGGAGGCTACGGTTGAGGACATGGAAATCATACGATTGTACTATCCTCGCTCTGCGAAATACACCTTGTAAGTTGTCATGCTTTTTGTTATCCTCTCTAGGATATATCAAAATTAATTTTATTCAAGCCCTTCACGAACGGGCATACGGTTTCTGATATTGTTCAGATTACGAAGCCACGCTGCCGTCACCCGTTGATCCCAGAGCTTTCACAAGTGAAGATGATGGTACAAACACTCAAACGTTTGCTTGCTGCCGCCTTGATGACAGCGCTCATTCTAGGCGGAAATATGACGGCTGAGACTCAGGACTTGCCGACGCCCCTGCGAACCATCCACGTCTCACCTAACGGCTCTATCAATGGAACGGGAACTCCCGAAGACCCCATGCGACTCTTTACCGCACTCCAGCGTGCGGAACCGGGCGACCTCGTTTTACTGCATTCGGGCGACTATCCGGGTGGCTGGTTCATCAACCGTGCTGGCACGAGCGAAAATCCGATCATCTATCGTGCCGCGCCGGGGGAACGCGCACGGATTATCGGGGTCATGCGTGTACTTGCGCCGCATAACTGGATATGGGGATTGGAAATCACCGATCCCGATAACATCGCGCCCTACCACGACGGCGTGGGCGTATACACCGGCAACGTTCGCCTGATCAACAACATCATCCATCATCACTGCGACGACAACGGTGTGGGTGCGTGGAACACGGGCGAAGGGCAGGTCTATTACGGCAACATCATCTATATGAATGGATGCAACCCAACCCCGGTGCCGGATGGTTCTCGCCTGCGCCACCCGCATAACATCTATACCCAGAACGATTTCGACACGAACGGTTTGAAGTATTTCATCGGCAACATCGTGATGGACGAAGGCTGCGATAACGGCTGCAACAGCGTCGTCGCCTATACGCAGGACGGTGAGATTTCCGGTTACGTCGTGGAGGACAACATTTTCGCCAACGGTGTTGTCCTGCATGGCGGATACGCGCCTGCCGATAACGTCACCTATCGCAACAATGCTTTCTACAACGCGCAGATGCGCTTCGGCTACCGCGATCCGGTTCAGTTCGAGTTCACCGGCAACTATCTGGGCAATTCCACCTTTACGACGGAATGGTTCTGGGCAGCGGACAGGCTTAAAACCGAACCGAATGTCGTCACTGATAACACCTTCGCCTTTGTCGAGTTGAGCTTTCAGACGGCGATGGTACACCGACGATCTGATCTCGGTAATCATCCGATTGACACTCAAGATGTCTGGGATCGCAATACCTATATCGGGACGTTCAGCGGGCGTCTGGCTGCCAACCGTGACGCTGAGGGGTTTGGCTCAGTGAGCGAGTGGCAGCAGTTGACGGCAAACGCGGGGAACGCCTTTGACCGTCGATCCACTGTTCAAACTGAAGCGACAACTCCCTACGTCATCCTGTATCCGAACGAATACGAGCCGGACACCGTTTACATTGCCGTTTACAACTGGTCGAATGCCAGCAGCGTTACCGTCAATCTTCCCGGATCGCACGTGATCTACAACGCGCAAGACCTGTTTGGGACTCCGGTGGCGGTGGGTGCGAATGCCATCCACATCCCCATGTCCGAAACCTTTGGCGTATTTGTTGCCTGTGAATGGGGAGGAAGCGGCGGAGGCTGTCTATAACGCTCATCCATTTGCTGCAACTGAATTCTATGCAGAGGCGCATCTACCTGTGCGCCCTGAAGCCTGTGCAATGATCGTGAATCGAGGTTCAAGAACATATGGATAGCCTTGTGACGCATACCAATGAATCAGCGCTTTCACCAGCGGGACTGCCATATCGCCGTATTCAGCCTTCACGCGGCTGGGTTTCCCTCAAGCTGCGTGAACTCTGGGTATATCGTGAACTGCTGTACTTTCTGGTCTGGCGTGATGTAAAAGTGCGTTACAAGCAAACGGTGCTCGGCGCATCGTGGGCGATCATCCAGCCGTTTATGACAATGGTGGTGTTCAGCCTGTTCTTTGGTCGGCTGGCGCAAATTCCATCGGATGGCGTTCCATACCCGATTTTCAGTTATGCGGCGCTCGTACCGTGGACGTTTTTTGCCAACGGCGTTTCCCAGTCCGCCAATAGTCTGGTGAGCAGCGCCCACATACTGAAAAAGGTGTACTTTCCACGCCTGAGCATTCCACTGGCAACCGTGCTGGCGGGTGGCGTCGATTTTGTACTGGCGTTCGTGGTGCTGCTGGGGATGATGCTTTTTTACGGAATCATGCCGACAGTGAACGTCATCTGGCTGCCATTGCTCGTGCTGCTTGCATTCGTCACGGCGTTGGGCGCGGGTCTCTGGCTGGCGGCGATGAACGTGCGATTTCGTGACGTGCGTTACATCGTACCTTTCCTGATCCAGTTCTGGATGTTCGCGACGCCGATTGCCTATCCCAGCACGCTGATTGAAAACCCAACCCTGCGTGCTTTGTACGGCTTGAACCCGATGACGGGTGTTGTCGAGGGCTTCCGCTGGGCGCTGCTCAACACCGATACCGCGCCCGGACCGACTATCTTCATATCGGCATTGGCGTCGGTGCTGCTGCTGATCAGCGGCGCGTTTTACTTCCGGCGCATGGAAAAATCGTTCGCGGACGTGGTGTAGAGGAAATCATGATTGCTATCCATGCTGAAGGACTGACCAAGCAGTATCGCATTGAAGCGCGGCGCGAGAAATATGCCACCCTGCGCGACACACTGGTGAATACCATGTCCGCCCCGATCAAGCGGCTTCGCGCTCATAGTAACGGTGCGCATGACAACGTGGTTTACGCGCTCAAGGACGTTTCGTTTGAAGTCAAACATGGTGAGGTGCTTGGCATCATCGGGCGCAACGGTGCGGGGAAAAGTACCCTGCTCAAAATCCTTTCCAGCATCACCGAGCCAACCGCAGGTTACGTGGATGTCTACGGTCGGGTGGGGTCGCTGCTGGAAGTGGGGACAGGGTTTCATCCCGAACTCAGCGGACGCGAAAACATCTACCTGAACGGCGCAATTCTGGGAATGCGTCGCGCCGAAATTGACCGCAAGTTTGATGAGATCGTGGCGTTTTCCGAGATCGAGCCGTTCATTGAAACGCCCGTCAAGCATTATTCAAGCGGCATGTACATGCGGCTTGCCTTCGCGGTTGCGGCACACCTTGAGCCGGAAATTCTGATCGTAGACGAAGTGCTTGCGGTGGGTGATGCGGCATTCCAGCAGAAGTGTCTCGGCAAGATGGACGACGTTGCTCAAAAAGGAAGAACCGTTCTGTTTGTCAGCCACAATATGACTGCCATGCAAACCCTGTGTCAGCGGGTGATGCTGCTGGAGAAGGGGCGGGTGGTTGAAGATGGCGATGCCACGACAGTGATTCAGCGTTATTTGCAAAGCGATGCTCGTCAGGGCGAAATGATTTTTGATGATGAGACGGTTCGCACGGGCGGGAAAACTGCCCGCTTCACGGCGATTCGGCTGATGGATGAAGAAGGTCGTCCGGTGAGTTCCGTGCCGATGGGCAAGGGGCTGATCGTCGAAATGCAGTTTATGTCGGAACGGCGTTTGAGTTCACCGAACTTCAGCGTGCGCCTGCATTCGCCACTGATTGGCGATATAGCGGCGTGGCGCACGCAGGAAACACACGGCGCGATGCCACCCGTACACAGTGGTGGCACGGTTTCCCTGCATATCGACGACCTGAATTTGATGCCCGGTATGTACTACCTCACGTTGAGTCTTTCCGACGGCAACGAACAACTCGACTTTATCGATACGGCAGTTGGGTTTGAGATCACGCCTTGGCCCATCTATTCCACCGGAAAACTGCCCAGTGCGCGGCGCAGCATCATTTTCACGCGCTGCTCGTGGCAGCCAGCGTATACCTGAGAGGCGCGAACGTGGAAATTACTGCGAACCTGACTCGATTGTCCGACGGCTTGAACTTCGTACTGACGCGCCGACGACGCGCTCAATACATCGGTTGTCTGGGTATCGAAAATCTGGGTGATGACGCCCTGTATCTGGCGATTCAGGACATTTTCGCGCGGCACATCACCTTTGCGACCACGCGCATCCCACGCAAGATTTCCAACGTCATGGGCGAGCATATCAACCCGCACGCCATTTTTCTCGGTGGTGGGACGCTGATCAAAAAATCCAAGCTCTATCTTAAGCGCTTGAACGAGTTTAAACGGCTTTACCCGCAGGCGAAAACTATCATCTTCGGGACGGGCGTCGGCGACATGGATATGTGGAATCAATTCGGCGTTCCAACCGACGTAAGCGGGTGGTGTGAAGCGCTCGAACGTGCGGATTATGTCTCTGTGCGCGGTCCACTGTCCAAACAGCATCTTGAACGATGGGGCGTCACTCGTCAGGTCGAAGTGGTAGGCGATCCTGCAGTCTGGTTCGCCCGTGATCGGATTGTGCCAAAACGCCGAGAGAAGCGCATCGGCATAAATCTTGGCTTCACCAAAGGACAGTTACACGGACAGGACGACAATGTGGTGCTTTCGTTGGGGGTGAACCTCTTGAAACGCCTGAAAGCAGACCATTGGCAGATTACGCTTTTTCCGGTGGTCGCCAGCGACATTCCGTTTTTACACGAGGCGGTGGCGATGGCGGGAATCGAAACGCCGCCGATGCATATGGATTACCTCAACGTGCGCGGGACGCTGAACGCACTTGAACAGCAGGATGTCTTTATCGGGGAGAAGCTACATTCGGTGGTGCTGGCGAATTGTGTGTATACCCCTGCCATCATGCTGGAATATCGCACCAAATGTCGGGATTACATGCTCTCGACCAATCAGAGCGATTGCAGTTTCCGCACCGACGAGATCGACGCCGATCTCATTTACGACAAAATCCATGCTTTGTACGACAACGCCGAGCAGTACCAATCGCATCTGTTTACCCAATTGCAGCAGCTAAAAAGCAACCTCAGCCGTGCATCACAGGACGTTATCGCGATTCTGAACAGGTGAATGCATGAGTGAACTGGTCAGCGTGATTGTGCCGTGTCACAACCGCAAGCAATACCTGCGCGAGTGCCTGAATTCTCTGGCGCAGCAGACGTATCACAATATCGAATTGATCATCGTGGATGATGCTTCCGACGATGATATTCGTTCTGTGATCAACGAGATTTCGTTTCCGTTCCCACACCCCCCGCGCTATGTGCGTTCCGATACCAACAGGGGACCCGGTGCTTCCCGTGAGCGAGGGCGTTTGATGGCGCAGGGGGAGTACATCTGCTATCTCGATTCCGACGATCTCTGGCATCCTGAAAAAGTCGAAGCGCAAGTCACGGCGCTACGTAACAACCCGGACGCAGGCATGTGTTACTGCAAAACCGCCGAATTTCATCAACTGCCTATCACTGGACATGAGGAACTCAGGCAGGGAAACCAGCGTCCGGTGAGATCGTTTTTGCCGCAGGTGCTTTATTACC
>DATGQJ010000524.1:0-2656 GCA_035304265.1 Oceanobacillus sp. | reverse complement strand
ACCGCAACAATCCGGCGGTATACCGCGTCCTCGGCGATGGGTTGATGCGGCAGGGCAAACTGCAAGCGGCTCTCGATACCTACCGCGAAGCCCTGAACCAGCTTTAGCCATCAGAAACACAAATCAGGACGCACACTAGTGTGCGTCCTTTTTGATCCTGCTTGCGAATGACGCTTGCCCCATGCAGGTAGATCAAGCATACTTATGCGCGTTATTTCACAAAGTTCATCGGGAGCAAATCGTGGAACGTACACTGATCATCATCAAGCCGGACGCGATCCAGCGTGGGCTGACGGGCGAAATCCTGCGCCGCTTTGAAGCGCGTGGGCTGCGCATCATCGGCATGAAATTCATGCAAGTCTCACGCGAATTGGCGGAAAAGCACTACGCCATCCACCGTGAACGCCCATTTTTCAACAGTCTGGTTGATTACATCACTTCCGCGCCTGTCGTCGTTGCCGCATTGGAAGGCACGAACGCCGTCGAAGCCGCGCGGAATACCATCGGCGCGACCAATCCCTCAAAAGCTGCCGCAGGGACGATTCGCGGTGATCTGGCGCTGGAAATCGGGCGCAATCTGGTACACGGATCGGACAGTGTGGAAAACGGTCAAATTGAGGTTGCCAACTTCTTCGACGAGTCTGAACTGGTCACGTGGCAGCGTGTGACCGACCCCTGGATTTTTGAGTAATTCCGCAGACGCAAAGGCGCTCCACGTGAGCGCCTCTGCTTACTGGATGCTCAGAAGGACATTGGCGTTGCGCCACAGCCCTTCGAGATCGTAATAACGCCGTTCTTCCTCACCCATAATGTGGACGATGATCGTACCGTAGTCCACCAGCACCCAACCGCTGTCTGCCTCGCCTTCCATCGAAAACGGCAGCTTGCCCGCGCGTGTCTTGACCGCCTCGCGCACGTTCTCCGCCAGCGCCTTGATCTGGCGATTGCTCGACCCGGTACAAATGATGAAAAAGTCGGTGATCGCGTAATCGGTTTTCAGACCGTTGGGGCGTAAATCGAGGAGGATGATGTTTTCGGCTTTCTTGTCCTCGAGGGTATTGACGATTTCACGAGCTAAATCGAGAGCTTCCAGAACGACCTCCTGTCACTTCAAGTTGCAGATATTATAACACGGTTTCTGAAAGGAAATCGCGCACCACTTGGTTGAATCGGTCTGGTTCTTCGTCCATCGGCTGATGATGCGACGTGTTGAACTTGACAAGCTGTGCATGTGGCATTTTCGCCGCCGCGATATGCCCTTCTCCCGGCGGGACGGTGTAATCCTTCTTGCCAACCACCACCAGCGTAGGATGTGAAATCTGAGGCAGCACAGGCTCTAAGTTGATCTGTGCCATACTCTCCAGCGCCGTGATTGACGCTTCCCATGTCGCCCGCTGGAAATCCTGTATGTAGCGTTTGTGAATGACTTTATCGACGTATTGCGGCACGACAAACAGCGGCGCAAGCGCTTCCGACTGCATCAGCGCCCACAGGCTTCTGGTTCGCGCAGCCATGAACCGCCCCAACGACGACGAGAAAAACGTGTTCGCTTTCAGTCCGTAACGTCCAGTCACCACTGGACATACTAGCACCAGCTTTTCCATCAGTTGCGGACGCTCGTGCGCCAGCATCAGCGTCAGCATTCCCCCCATCGAATGCCCAATGACGGCGTAGGGTTGAATCTGCTGCTGTTCGCAGAACTCGATCAGGCTGTTCACGTGCAAGTACAAATCCGGGCGAGTATCAGGCGGCATGGGGGAAGCGCCAAACCCCGGCAGGTCTACACTCCAGCAGCGGTATTCGTGCTGAACCGCCGACACAAAACGATCCCACATCCGCGTGCTGCTCGCCCAACCATGCACCAGCAGCAAATCAGGTCCATTGCCCTTCTGCTCGTAATGGAGATTGAGGGTAGTAGATGAGGAAATCGCCATACCGAGAGTATAGCATGGAGTTTTCAGGCGAATACAGTAGAATCAACACTCCGACACTGAAGGCAACTCTCGTATGTCCGACGTAAAACAGTACGAATTCACCGCCGAAGAATCAGGCGAACGACTCGATAAAACCCTCGTCAATCACTTGGGCGATCAACTCACGCGCTCACAGATTCAATCTCTCATCAAAGAGGGACAGGTGATGGTCAACGGCGCAGCCGCCAAGCCGGGAATTAAGCTCAAAGGCGGGGAACATATCACGGTCACCGTCCCGCCGCCCAAGGAAGACCCCACCGTTGAAGCGCAAGACATCCCGCTGGACATCGTTTACGAAGACGACGATCTCGCCGTCATCAACAAGCCCGCAGGGTTGATCGTTCACCCCGGCACGGGCAACGAAACCGGAACGCTGGTCAACGCTATCCTCGCCCGTTATCCATCAATCGCCGAGATGAATTACGCCCCCAAACGGCGCGGCATCGTGCATCGTCTCGACAAAGACACCAGCGGCTTGATCGTGATCGCCGTGAATGCGCCTGCCATGCAGCGGTTGATGGCGCAGTTTCAGCGCCGCACGGTGGAGAAGGAATATCTCGCCCTGCTCGAAAGAACGCCCAAAACCTCCGTCGGACGCATCGACGTGCCGCTTGCCCGTGATACGGCTGACCGCAAGAAAATCGCCGTCTCGCGTGATGGCAAGCCCGCCGTGAGTGAGTTTG
>DATGQJ010000523.1:0-10005 GCA_035304265.1 Oceanobacillus sp. | reverse complement strand
CCCAACCGCGCTGCCACTTTGCTGGCGCTCATCAGATCGTTGTTCATGGCGGGCAAACTTGCCAACAGCGAAGCCGCGAACACGTCGCCCGCGCCAGTCGGATTGACCATCTCAACCTGTGGGGTATCGTAGGAATGGGGTTCGCCGTTTCGATAGTACGTGCCGCCCCGCTCAGCGCGGGTGACGAACAGGTTCTTGACCGAGCGGACAAAATCCTGTTCCATATCCGGCGCTTCAACGATGTCCTCTTCGCTAAAGACCACAATGTCAATCGACTTCAGCGCGTCAGGATCGTACCAGCGCTTGAAACGCACACGTCCATCGGGTTCCAGCCGCCGCAGCCAGCCTTGCAGCGTGAGCAGTACGGTAGAATCTTTGAACAGATGCGCGATCTTCGGATCGCCTTCCCCGATGATTGGAGCAAGATGCACCAGTGGGGCTTTCAAAAAATGCGCGGGAATATCGCCAACGTTTATCGGCGCTGCGACCCCGCGCACAAACTGTTTTCGTCCTTCAGGCTCGTAAATGTTTTCAAAAGTGGTGGTTTGTTCAGCAGGCAGGCACACGATTTCCGCGTAAGGGCGAAGCTCATCCAGAAGTGGCTCGTCTGCTGCGGTACTGGTCAGCACCCCAACCCGCAATCCGAATGCAGCCGCCGTCCGCGCCGCATAAGAAACCGTCCCGCCTGCGATCCGCCCATTTGGGGTCAGGTCAGCGGTGATATGACCGATCAGCAGATAATCAGGTGTAACGGTCATGAGGACTGCGACTTTGGCACAATCGTCACTTTGCGAGACGCTCCTTCGCCCACGCTGCGGGTCACAACGTCTTCGCGCCCACGCAACGCCAGATGAACAATGCGTCGCTCATGCGGTGGCATCGGCTCAAGCGAAACCGTCCGCCCGCGCTCGATAGCTTCCGTCGCCATCCGCAGCGCCAGATTATGCAGTGTCTGCGCTCGGCGTGCCTTGTAGCCATCGACATCGACGATGACTTCTGCGCGGCGCTGCAATTCGCGGCTCGTGATCAGGCGGGTGATGTACTGGAGCGCAGCCAGCGTCTCGCCACGCCGTCCGACCAAGCGGTTCAGGTTCGAGCCGGTCACATCTAAAATCCAGGGGGCGCTTTCCCCTTGATCGCCCGGTTTCGCGCGTCTGACCACCACCCGCGCCCGAATCGACATCCGTTCCAGCAACTCGGTCAGGACGACCTTACCAATCGCAGCCTCTTCGTCCTGTTCGCGTTCCGGTACTTCATCCGATTCAGAGAGATAGGTGAGTTCGCTGTCCTCAGCGTCCATGTCGAGATAATCCTGCTGCTGCGACTGAGGAAGCGTAATAGGAGTAGATTCTTCAATGGGCTTTGAAATGGGTGTACTGGCTGGCGCACCGGGCTGTTTGCGAGTCAATAACTCAAGGCGCACCCGCGCCGGGTGTCCGCCAATGCCCAGCACACCTTTACTTGGCTCTTCCAGAACTTCGACAATTACTTCCGTGGGTCCGACGCCTAGCTCTGCAAGACCGCTGGCAATCGCTTCTTCGACGGTCTCTCCCGTCACCTCAACAAAATTTTCTTCGTTCATCCACGAATCCTCAATGGAGACGGATTTTCAATCCGTAGTCAGGTACAAAGTTCTACTTCGCCTTCCCTGCGCGTTGCGTGGACTTCGTTCCGACAGGTCGCGCTTTTGCTTTGCCTTCTATTTTGGTTGGTGCAGCACCATTGCTTGCACTGGGCGTACTGGACGCACCTTTACCGCCCCCAAAAATATTGCGGAAATTGGCGCGTCCCATCAACGCATATTGAACGATACCGACGATATTGGAAACGATAAAGTAGATGGAGATACCGACAGAGAAGGACAGCGCAAAGAAGCCGTACATCAGCGGCATGATCGTACCCATCGACTGCGACATCGCCTGCGCTTGATTGGGTTTTCCATCATCGCTTGGCGGTGTGGCAGGCATAGTCACTTTGAATTGCAACCACGTCGTGAGGACGACCAAACCGACCAGTACAATCCCAATAATCGAAGCCAGATCAACGCCGGCGATGGTTGGCGGTTGGGTCAGGTTCATGCCAAGCCACGTATTCTCAAGCGGGATATGTTGGTCAAGTCCCGGTATCATCAATCGCCCGGACAAATCAAGCAACTGCGTGGGCGTCGCTGCCAATGCATGAATGATTGCCTGATACAACGAGATAAAGATCGGAAACTGGATGAGCAGAGGAAGGCATCCACCCAGCGGGTTTACGCCATATTCACGGTACAGCCGCATCTGCTCCTGCGACATTTTTTCCCGATCACCCTTATACTTCTCCTGAAGTTTCTTCAATTCAGGCTGAAGTTTCTGCATCGCCTGTGACGAGCGCATCTGCTGCACAGTGAGCGGGTACGTGATCAAACGCACGATAATGGTAAAGACCACAATCGCCAACACCATGTTATTGGCGAATATGGAGTAGAGAAAAGTCAGCAGTGTGACAAACGGGTTGAGAATAAAATCCATCGTGATATGCTCCGTCTAACGCCGATATGCCCACTGCCGAACGCCGTCGCTGACGCTAAAGGCAACCAGCAATTCTTCATTTGCCATCGTACTCACTACAATCCAGGGTTCGGGAATGTTCAGCGTTTCACTTGGTTCAAGCAACAGCATATCTGCCAGCACTTCACCGACCATCTCTCGACGGAAGATTTCTGCTCCGCTGTCACGTTCAAGCCAGTAGGTATTATGATCACGCGAACCGACAATGATCACGTCTCCGGTCACGACAGGGGTTGCACGGATTGCGCGACTTGCAGCCTGTCGTGGCTCCCATACGGGATCAAGACTGTCGCCATTGTCTTCCAGAGCGTAAACGAATCCGCCCAGATCGGCAGCGTACAACACGCCATCGACCAGCACAGGTGATCCCCATACCCAGTCACGGGTCGCATACTCGGCGACGATCTCACCATCCGTCGATACTTTGAACAGCTTACGGGCAAAACTGCCTACATACAAATAACCGTCGCTATACACCGGAGATGAGGCAATCGCGCCTTGTAGGTCAACACGCCACTGTTCTTCGCCGGTATCCGGGTCGAGCGCATAGAGATGGTGATCGAGTGAGGTGACATAGAGGGTATCATCGACCAGAACTGGCTGCGCCCACACGCCGTGCTCCGGTTCGTCGAAAGTCCACGCTTGAGTCAGGTTAGAGCGATCCAGCGCCTCGACCCTGCCCTCACTTAAAGGCACGTAGAGAAACTCTGGTGTAGCCAGCACGTTTGCAACAACGTGTCCTTCGGTTGGACGCCCTTCGGGATTTACGATACGCGCTGCCGAAAGTTCAACCTCGTAGAGACGCCCCATGTATGAGGTCGCAAGCAGACGATTATCATCAAGAACGATGGGCGACGTATAGAATTGGGTTGGGGTGTTTCCGCTACCGCGCACTTCCCACAGACGGGGATTTCCCTGATCATCCACGCGAATGTTGCCATTGGCATCACGGAGTTCCACCGGAGAACCATCCGCAGGGTCAATCAAGACCATACGGTCACTGAAGGCGAACAGGATATTCTGGGGTTCGCCTACGAGACTTAAGTGTCCCCAATTCGCCTCAATCGGACCGCCAACACATGCAGTCGCGGCAAGCATTACAATCAATACAATAAGCAGCATCCCGCGCCGCTTCATCATGAATGGGATCTTCAATGAGTGACTCCTCAAATCAAGGGACAGGATCGTAACCACCGGGGTGCAGCGGGTGGCAGCGGGAAATTCGCTTTACACCCATCCAACCACCTTTGATCACGCCGTATTTATCAATCGCCTGATACATATATACTGAACAGGTTGGTTCAAAACGACATGCTGACGGAAGAAGCGGCGAAATGAACCGCTTGTAAAACCGCAGCATAAGCAGCGCCAAGCCCTTCACAGTTCTAACCTTCCCATAACCCAGCTTGCCGAACAAGATCATTTACTGTACGTTGAATCACCTCGAAAGGTTGCCCTTCAATCGCGGGTCGTGCGATGAACACGATATCGTATCCCGTTCTCAACTGAGGATGAAGGAGTCGCACTGCTTCTCTCATTCGACGCCGAATTCGGTTGCGCCTGACCGCTTTGCCCAACTGCTTGCTCACGATAAAACCGTAACGGTTGTGTGGAAGCTCGTTTGGAGAAACGCTCATCAACAGGAGTCTGCTCGGATGGGAACGCCCTTCACGGCGCAACCGTTGAAAATCCTCTGTCCGGCGTAGACGAAGTTCCGGCAACATGTCGTCCGGACGAACCGTCTAGTTGGCGTTCCAGTTCACCCGTTTCACGAATCGTCGTTTCACGGTCAACAGATGCCGTCCGCGCTGACGACGACGGCGCAAAATCTCACGTCCGGTACGGGTTGCCATCCGTGCGCGGAAACCATGCACACGTGCACGACGGCGAATTTTCGGTTGATAAGTCCGCTTAGTTGCCATTTGTTGTGCCCTGCGTCAAGTAACGAATTTGCAAGGCACAAGTATACACATAGGCTATGCGGACGGTCAACCCAACGCTTGCAAACGACGCGCCGTTTCAAGTATAATCCCGATTCGATTGTTAACGTTTTACAAACCCTACATTACACTACTGATTGCGAGAGAAATTGGGAGGCGTTTTACTTTGATGCCGAGCCATCATTGGGCGCGAAATTTTGCTGTGGCTCATGACGACATAGATTACCTGATGGGTCTGCTCCTCGAACGGGAAACTCCCTTAACAGTTGATGATCTCGCCTATGCGCTCATCGAGCAACGCCTTCAGCAAGAAGCAGCAGCACTCCGAGAAAAATATAAGGACGTTCAGGTTTATAATCCGGCTGACACCTTCAAGGTGGGACAGCGGGTCATGTTCCCTGCGCTGGATTATGCCCTTGGGGTGGTACAGGGCGTCCGTGAGGGGAACAACCCTGACTATGGTGCTTTCAAAGTCGTTCAGGTGGAATTTGAGAACGATTCGCGAAACCGAGTTCGTGAATTCGTAGCAGACTACCCCAATCACGCACTGAGTAAAAGATTCGAAGAAGACAGCACGATGCTCCCCGGTGCTTCGGATCTCAGCGCTGAAGAAATCTTCACTGCAAATCGCTCACGCATCATTCCGATTCTCGAAACGGCACTTCAGGAGAGTGGCGATCTGGTCAGTGTTGCCGGAAAGTGGTTTCCGCGCAGCCTGATGCTCGATGTCAATGAGGGGCATTTGAACCTCGCTGAAGCGGTACTCGACATCAACAGCGGCGGACCGATGTTGACCGAGCAAATTCTGGACGAAATCGGTGGTCTCGGAAACGCACCTAAAGAATTGCAAGTTTTCTCGATGAACCATGCGCTCAACGAGGATGATCGCTTTGATGAAGTGGGCGCGGTAAATACGGTGCTGTGGTACCTCAAGCGCCTCGAACCGCCGGAAGTCCTCTCTACCCCTGCCTACCTGCGATACACCGAACAAGAATACGAAGCAGGACTGCTCACGCCTGAAATGCGGGCGCTTGAGGCAGAAATTGATGATGAGTGGTCGCCGATTGAACCACCCGACGAGCAGCAAGAGGAAGTCAGCATCACGCTGAATTACCCACACCGCCGCGTAGGAACACTTCCTTTGAACGCCCGCCTACAGCGCATCTTCCCAACCGCGCGACGTACTCCGCGCGTATGGGTGACGCTGGTTGACGGACAAGACGGTGAAGAGTTCGATGGCTGGGTTGTGCGTCAGGAGCGGTATGTTTTCGGCTTGGGCAAGCTCTACCGTAAGCATAAGCTCCCCGTTGGGGCGATCTTGCGCGTGCGCCCAAGCGAAGAAGCAGGCAAGATCATTATCGATTTCAACGCGCACCGCCCCCGCACCGAATATATCCGCCTGATCGTGCCCAAAAACAATCAGATTTCGTTTGAGCATGACAAGCGTGCAATCGGCGCTGAGTATGACGACCTCATGA
This sequence comes from Oceanobacillus sp., assembly GCA_035304265.1. Lineage (GTDB taxonomy): Bacteria > Chloroflexota > Anaerolineae > Aggregatilineales > Phototrophicaceae > Flexifilum. Next base: position 4,038 of record DATGQJ010000523.1, on the reverse strand, counting down.
TTCTCGGTGCCGATGATCTCGCTGCGGTAGACGCGCTCTTCCAGACGACTCAGCAATCCCGCAAGAGCCTGAGTTCGGTGCTGCTTACAACGCTGACGGAACTAAGCCGATTCTCGCCACAGGGTGCCGTCCATGCGAAGACTTTATATAGCGCCGTCAACGTAGTACGCCGCTGTCCGCCAGGACCGATTTTTGCCGCATTGATCACAAACGTCGAATTTGAGCATGTGGGCAGCAACTACTGGAAGTTGAGCGCCCATTAGGAGGAAGCCACATGCAGACTACGGGAAAACCAAGTGCGCTCATCAAACCAACGTTAGATACACTCTATCACATTGATTATTCATGGTGGGAACGTAGTGATGAAGATTTACGTACCTACCTTCTCAGCCATCTTCCCCCTGAGCAACGCGAACAGTTAAATCAGGCAACGGAAAACCGCATTGTAGACTACATCGATCCGGATACTGGTGAGGTTTTCCAACTCAGCGAATTGAATCTAGCTATCCAGCAGGCAGCCAAAGACCAGAATTTCATCAATCCACATACATCGGTGGTGGACAGTATTTTCCGGGTCTTTCTGGCAAACGGGAACGAGCCACAATCACCGCGAAGTCTTGCCGAACGCATTGGTCGTCCGGCATCTCTTATTCTGAAAACGTTGAGCGGCGGGCGCGTTTACAAAGGCATTCGCCCGACGACTCAATCCTAATAAGGAGCTATCGCCCACATGGGTCGAGTGATTAACCCCGACAGTGCAGGGAAACAGCGCAACCAGCACATGAGAACCATCGCCGAACTTCTGCGGCGACTGAGTCAAAAACAGGAACTCGACGACGAAGCCAAAGACATGGTCGCCGCGCTGGTGTTCTGCTTGCGTGAAATTGACGAAGGTATTGAAGCCTCAGCAGCAGCATGGGAAAAGCGTGATTACTGGATGAAAGCGGACGAACTGCGTCAGCGCTGGAGTTGGGCGGGACGCATGGCGGACGAGTTGCAGCCGATTGTCTTTAATAACGACTGGAACGCCCTTCCCGCCATGATCATCAAGATGCTGCCTTACGTGAACGACATCAAAATCACCAAACTCACTCGTAAGGAAGATGCGTGGCAAGGCAGTCATATGCGGCTACTTCGCGAACGCGCTCCAAAAGAAGGTTAATCGAACCGCTCGTCAATCCAGGGTCGAAGTGCAGCGAAATTCGGCACGGCTACCCCATCACGAGACGTAATCCAGTCACGGTTAATCACCAGATTGTCGAATCGTCCGGCATTGAAGAGGATGGTCGGCGTCACGCTGACCATATCGAACAGCGTCATATTGGTATCGACGGAGCGCGTCAGCGCAGCGAGCGCACCGGGTAAATACAGCGGATTGATCAGTTTCCGCGATAGCGCCATGATCACCTGCTGCTGGCGACCTGCCCGCGCGTAATCATCGTCGCTGTGACGGGTACGCGCATAGATCAGAGCCGTTTCCCCATCCATCACCTGCATCCCCGGATCAAAGCGGATGCTGGTTGTACCGCCATCCGGCAGCGGGTAGGCGTTGTCAACGATAGTGCGCTCTACTTCGATTGTGATTCCCCCCACCGCGTCTACCAGTTGCACAAAGCCATCGAAGTTCAAGCGGATATAGCGATCAACGCCAATACCAAAATCCTGTTCGATTCCACTGCTGAGGAGCGCAGGACCACTCCCTGCCTGCGCCTGTTCGCCAATCGCGTTCACCGTATTGATTCGCTGCAATCCATAGCCGGGAACGTCGATGAACAAATCGCGGGGGATGGACAACATACTCACGCGCACACGTCCGGGATCGACGCCAAGCAGGATAATACTGTCAGTTCGTGTGGCGAAGCCTTCGCCGGGACGGGCATCCAGACCAAGGATCAGAATGTCCATCGGCGCGGGCGGAAAGACAAGATAGAAAACGAACGCCAGCCCACACAAAAAGACAGGTGTGATGAATAAGAAGAACAATGCCATCCAGCAGCCTAACCCTTTGCGAGCAGGTCGGCGTGGTGGATGGGTAGCCATCGACGGATTAATCATCCAAACACAATTCCCATATCACGAGCCATTTTCACCATATCGCCGTTGACATCCACGACTTTCAACTGCCGGATAGCGTCTTCTATAGGGACAGCAACCATGTCAGTCCCACGCAATGCCACGAGATGCCCCCAACGCTGTTCCGCGATAAGATGCACGGCTGCCGCACCAAACCGCGTTGCCAGCCATCGGTCACGTGGGGTTGGCTGCCCACCCCGCTGAAGATGCCCTAATACTGTTACGCGCACCTCGACATCGAGGCAATCCGTCAGCAGGTTGCCCACCAGATAACTGATACCTCCAAGCCGGAGCAAACCACCACTATGCGTGTAAAACTCCTGCCTTCCGCCTACAGGCGCAGCGCCTTCCGCCACCACGACCAGGCTGTAATGGCGTCCTGCCTGACGTAAGGATTCAATCTTCTCACACACAACCTCAATATTGAAGGGGATTTCAGGAATCAGGATGGCATCAGCGCCACCCGCCACACCGGTGACAAGCGCAATCCAGCCTGCATTTCGCCCCATCACTTCCATCACCATCACGCGATGGTGACTTTCGGCTGTGGTTTGCAACTTATCGAGCGCTTCAGTGGCGGTTAAGATTGCCGAGTCAAAGCCAAAAGTGACATCGGTCTGGTCAAGGTCATTATCAATCGTCTTCGGCACTCCCACGATGTGCGCGCCCAGCGATACCAGCTTTTGTGCAATCGCCATCGTGCCATCGCCGCCTGCGACGATCAGCCCATCCAGCCCCAGTTCTTCCATGCGTGCGATTGCCTGCTCGGAGAGATCAACGTAATCCACGCTTCCGTCCGGACGGTCTACCACCTGCACAAAGGGATTCCCCCGGTTGACGGTGCCAAGTATCGTGCCACCACGCGGCGCGATGGTACGAACCCGTTCCTCCGTTAACGGAATGATCGGAGCGCCGCTCAACAAGCCGTCAAAGCCTTCGCGGATGCCCACAACTTCCCAACCGTAGCGATGATTCGCCACCATCACCGCTGCGCGGATAACTGCGTTCAGTCCCGGCGCATCGCCGCCGCCCGTGAGTATGCCGATTCGCTTAATCAACGTTCCCTCAAAAGTGTATGAACACGGTCACTAGAATCGAGTTTGATTCGCCTGTTTATGTTACAATGCCCTGAAATAATGGGACAGGTTAAAGAAAGGTGGTCTGATGGCACGCCGACGCCAATCGCGCGGAAGCGGAAAAAGTGAGCGTGAATCCCGCATTGAACGCCTGACATGGGGTGGACTTGTGCTGGTGTTCGCATTGCTGCAATTCGTCCCGGATACTGCGAGCCTTCCAAACTGGCTCGTCCCATTGTCTGGCGCGATCATTTTGCTTGGCTCTGGGCTCTATCAATACTCACGCGGTTGGCGTGTAAGCCCTGTAACGTGGATCGGCGGTGTCCTGCTTGCAGTGCTCACATTCTACAACCTGCGCATGAACCCAACTGCCAACTACCTCGGCGTATCACTGCTAATCTTTGCCGCCGTCATCCTGTTTGGCGTCATCAGCGGCGAAACCTAGACGGACGTATTGACAATTTGCACAAAATAGGCTATTTCAAGTAGACAGATTGTGCAATTTGTCTGAAGGATTGACGACATCGTGGAAGCCAGCCATCGCGTTACTGTAGAAGACATCCGCAAACTAGCCCTTCCACTTGGCACACGTGTGGTCGCGGGCGATGGCTTGTTAAACCGCACTGTATCGTGGACGACAGTCATCTATCCACAGGATGGCACTGCTTCCAAGACGCTGCAACTTGGCGAGATGGTGCTCGTCGCACCGCACGAGGGTAACGGCGGACACGCCACCAGCGACGTAGACGTAGTTCGATGGGCTTCCGATAATCATGCTGCGGCAGTGGTTCTGAGCGATCCCCCGACCCCCACCGCCGTCGCTGAGGCAAATGCATACGGAATGCCGATGATGGCGCTTCCTAGCGGCTCCCGCATTCGCCTCGTCGAA
>DATGQJ010000522.1:0-4625 GCA_035304265.1 Oceanobacillus sp. | reverse complement strand
TTGATGGGAATGATGGAGTCAGTCATCCTGAAACCCTCCATCAACCAGGATACCACACTACACCTCGAACAATCGCAGCAGCTTGAGCGCGATTTGAAGATTCGTCCGCGTCATTGGGTCGTTCAGCTTGGCGTCGAGGACTTCGACAATTCGCGCCAGCCGGTAATTCAAGGTGCTGCGGTGAACGTGGAGAATCTCTGCGGTCTGCACGGTGCTGCCTCCCGCGTCGAGATACACTTCCAGCGTGCGAAACAGGTCAGCCCCGTTTTCGCGCAGAAGCCGCCGCAGAAGCGGCACGTATGGGTTGCTGTTCAGGCTCTCCGCCCCGGCGCGATAGAGCGCGTGAAGATAGCCGAGATCGTCAAAGTAGACCGTCTCGTGTTCACCCGAACTTTCGTCGCGTATTCGTGAGGCAATATGCAGCGCATCCCGACACTGTTGATGCGCCAGACTCACGCGCCCCGCGCCACGATGTGTGGCGCTGATCCCGATCCGCACCGTGCCAATCGGCGATTGATCCACCAACGACTGCGCATGAATCGCGTTGGCGATCCCGTCTAGATCGTGATTCGCCTGCGCCAGAACGATCACCTGTCCGGCGAACTGCCCCACGACGGCTTGCCAGTTGTACATCGAGGCGAGACGGTTGACCCGTCGGTAAAGCTGCAACAGTTTTTGCGACCCACGCCCATCTTTGACAATGCCCTCGACCAACTCAATCAGCAGCATGGCAAAGGGCGCGTCGAGGTTGAGACCATAGCGCAACGCCTGATCGGAAAGCACCGCATCCCGCCCATTTCCCCCTTGAATCAACTGCGAGAGCAGCCCGCCTTTCAATGAGGCTTCGGCATTCTGCGCCGCTTCCTGATACAGCATCATCAACGCGGCAATGGTCGCGCCACTTTCAATCGCCATGCGGTCTAAATCCGAAAGCGGGCGGTCATCGGCGATAATCCACACATAGCCGTAAATCTCGCCATGCACGACGATGGGCGCGAGAATGCGCTCCATTTCCAGCCCTACGTCCGGCATCTGCGGAATATGCACCGGACGCAGGGTGCGCTTGATCCGTTCCAATACCCCGCGCTCGTCGAGCGCCCGGACAAGTCGGGGATCGGTGCGCCCTTCGCTGAGGGTGTAGCGCCGCGCTTCGTCGAAGGCGGCAATGTTGTGCGCTGCCAATGCCTCGAAACGCTCATTTTCGATGCTGATCGACTGCCCGACCAGACTCGCCAGCGTCTCGGCAAGCTGCCGCAGATCGCCGCCGTCCAGCACCAACTGGGTCAGCACCCGGTTAATGTTGAGGGCGCGTTCGACCATTATCATGTTTTCCTGCGCGATCCGTTCATTGGTCGCGCGGGCAATATCGACAAACCGTGCCTGATACGGAATTTCAATCAGGGGGAAATTGGTGACTTCCGCCGCTTCACACAAATGCGCTGGCGCATGATCAATGTAGCGTCCAACCGCCAGCGCCAGCGCCGCCACCCCTTTCTCCGCCATTGCATAAATGTAATTGCGCTGTTCGATGGGATCGGATGGCATGTTGATCGCCGTGGTCAGCACCAGTTCGCCGCCGTTCAACCACAATGGGGCATCGGGCACACCTGCAACGTGAACCCACCCCACCGGGCGGTTGAGTCCCGCGTGTCCGGCGACCACCCGCGCTCCGGCGAATTCTTCCAATTGCAGTGCATCGGCAACCGTCAACATATCACACAGAATCCCACATAAAATCGGTGCTTAGTTTACCATACGCGGAAAACAAGATGGGGGAATTTATTCGAGCAGCGTGTCTCGTAGCTTCGCCAGCAGCGCCTCGTCCACACCCGCTCGCTGGCGCAAATAGGATTGCACGTCACCGTAGCGCTCACGCAGGTAGCGTAACGACGTGCGCATGGCTTCGGGGTTCGCCAGCGTCACAGGATATACGTCTTCGAGCGTCAAACCGAAGCGCATGAGCGACGCCATTTGATCGCTGACCAGTTCTCGAAAATGGGCGTGATGATGGTTGCTCAACGAATAGTCGGCAATGATGGTGTCTTCAGGGACACCAAGCGCCGCCAGTAGCAGCGCCGATGCAATGCCCGTCCGGTCTTTTCCGGCGGTGCAGTGGATCACGGACGGCAGCCCTTCTTCACTCGCCAGCACAGGGAAGATTTCGCCAAATACCCGCGCGTTATCCTCAATCATCACCCGCATATAACCATCGAGCAGCATCTTTTCGAGATTGTTGTAATAACGCACCAGTGTAAACAAACGACGGGCAGCGTTTCGCTCAACCTGCACGGTCATGGGCACGTGCGTCGTCCCTTCAGGAACACGATCCGGCGCACTCGCCATTTCTTCGTCGGTGCGGAGGTCGAAGATATACTTCAGCCCCATGTGTTGAAGCGTCGCAAGATCGGCGTCGGTCAGTTTGTTCAACGCCCCGGCACGAAACACACGCCCCCACTTAACCCGCTTTCCGTCCTTCGTCTGATAACCGCCAAGGTCACGGAAGTTGATCGCGCCTTCTAACGGCAGCGTTCTTGTACCACCACTGTAATCAGGTTCGATAATCAGAGTCTGGGGATCGATCTGAGGCGGACGCGGTTTACCACGACGGAGCACGAACGAGAGCCATTGTCTCTGGGTCACGGATTCCTCTCAGGAAGAAGTGGGCAGTTGGATTTTCATGATAGTTCCTTCATTGACGTTGCTTTCCACGTCGATTGTACCATCATGAAGTTCGACGGCGTGCTCGACCACGCTCAACCCTAGTCCCATGCCGCTGACCTCACCCACATTGCTCCCACGATAGAATGGCTCAAAAATGCGTGGAAGATCGGCATCAGGAATGCCCATTCCCTGATCGATGACGCACAGCGTAATATCGTCGTCGTGCTGTTGAAGTTCAACGCGGATGCAGGTTCCGATTGGAGAATATTTTATCGAGTTCAACAGCAGATGGTTGATCATCCGATAGAGAACGCTGGCATCAGCAGGGAACGAGCGTATCTCTCCTTCAACGCTCATTTCCCACTGGTGCTGTGATCCTTCACCCTGCTTCAGTTGCTCAACCAGATCGACCACGATGTTGTTCAAATTACAAGGTTCGAGCGCAATGTCCTGCTGCTTCGGTGGCGGCTGCACGATGAAGGCAATGCTTTTCAGGATTTCGCTCATATTTTGGATTTCGTCCAGCACACGCTGAAAGTGATCTTGCCGCTGCTCTTGCGTCATGCGCGTGCCGTAATGCCAGAGCAGTTCGCTTGAAGTCATGATCACCGATAACGGCGTGCGAAATTCGTGAGAGATGCGTGTCATCATGCGGCTCTTGAGCAAACTCAGTTCTTGCTCTTTTTGCAGAGCAATCTGCAACCGCTCTCGTTCGATCAGGGCGCTTTCAACCCGTTTGATTTCGGTGATGTCGCGCGAAATCACCATCACCCGTTCATGGTCGATGGCGACAAAACGCGCCTCGCGCAAAGGACTATCACCATCAAAAGGCGACTCATATTCCCACACCTGTAACTGCTGCGTCGCCAGTGTTCGTCGTACCATCATGAGCAGTTGATCGGCAAGCGCCTGAGGATAAATCTGGTGCAGCGTTCGCCCGACGTACAACACCTGCGGAAACCGAAGTTCCGTCTGTGCTCGCGGCTTGAAGTTCAGCACAACACCGTCGGCGTTGAGTTCAAAGATCAGGTCGGGAATAGCATTGATGAGCGCAAGCGTTTGAGCTTCACTCTGGTTGATCGCAAGTTCAGACTGCTTTCGTCGGCTGATGTCCTGTGCAACACCAAGCACCTGTCGAGGAGAGCCATCGTGGTTTCGCTTGAAAATCATCTCCCGTGTACTGATCCAGCGCCATGTGCCATCGGCGTTTTTCAGCCGAAATTCAAATTCGAGGATGTCGCCGTCCTGCGCGGTCTGGTAATTCTTGGCATATTCGTGATAGCGCTGCCAGTCGTCAGGATGCATAAGCGTTTCTAAGTATTTGCCCCGCAGTGCATCCATTTCTTCCTGAGTCATCCCCAGCATGGTGTAGCCGTGCTGGTTGCTGTAAATGGTCGCCTGCTCTACGAAGTCATACACGTAAATGACATCTGGGACGGCGCGAACAATCTGCGAGAGAAATGCCTGCTTTTCGTGTAGTTCCTCTTCCAGCCGTTTCTTCTCGGAGATGTCATGGCTGATTCCGATTAAGCCGATGACTTCCTTGCGTTCGTCATACATGGGGAACTTGTAGACCAGCGTGTGAGAGGGATCGTCAGGGTCATACCCATGAACCTCCACGGCAAAAATCGGCTCACCCGTCTCCAACAGTTCTTGCTCAGAATCATACAAAAGCTGCCCGCGTTCCCCGCGCAGGTCGAGATCAGTTTTGCCAAGCATCGCCTGTTCATTCGGCATATTGTGATGCATCCACATCGCCCGATTCGCCAGTATGAACCGGCTTTGCCGATCTTTTACGTATATCCGATCCGGCAGCGTGTCGATGACCGTCCGAAGCAGGTTCACATGATCATTGACCGACTCGAATAAATTGAGGAGTTGTTGGTAGGCGTCATCATCGCGGCTACACTTGCGAATAACCGCTTTCTGCTCCGGCGTCAGCGACATACAGTAAACCTGAAACT
>DATGQJ010000521.1:0-2013 GCA_035304265.1 Oceanobacillus sp. | reverse complement strand
TGAACGCCCAATGCCTCAATCTTCTGGCGCAGGACTTTGCCGCCCAATTCATCCACCTGTACGGGCATAAGGCGCGATGTGAACTCGATAACGTGGGTTTCCAGCCCCAGCCGCTTGAGGGCGTTGGCGCATTCCAAGCCGAGCAAGCCGCCGCCGAGCACCGCACCGACATGCGCATTCCGGGCATATGCCTTAATTGCTTCCAGATCGTCAATCGTGCGGTAGACAAACGTACCCATCGTTTCTTTGCCGGGGATCGGCGGGATGAAAGGATACGACCCGGTTGCCAGCACCAGCTTGTCGTAGCGAATGACGATGCCATTCGCCGACGTGATTTTTTTCGCCTTGCGGTCAATCTGGATGACGGGATCGCCCGTGAAAATCTGAACGCCGTTCTGACGGTAGACTTCGGGAGTTGCCAGCAGCAGATCGGCTTCAGTTTTGTCAGAAAAATAGTCGCTCAGGTGGACGCGGTCATAGGCGGTGCGTGGTTCTTCGCCGAAGATGATGACCTGATAGCGGGTGTCGCGTTCGAGCAGCAGTTCGACGAATTTGTGCCCGACCATCCCATTGCCTATGACCACAATCGTTTCAGGCATATTGGCGCTCCTTCCGCAGTGATGCCAGCAGTTCCCACGCTGCACCGCTCGTTCGTGCGATTTCTGCCAGACGAATTCCGGCGGGAATTGAGTCGGCAAGATCGGCGGCGTACAAGATCAACGCAGCGGTGAGCAGCGTGCTGTTGCGTTCGTAGGTGGAAGTTGTGGCGCTTGGATTGAGCAGTTGAAGCGTCAAATCTGCCTGATTGGAAGGCGTCAACGGCGGGACGATTGCGGGCGCTTCTTCCCAGATGTGCATCTCGCGCGGGTCAATCGTCCATTCGTGCAGCGCCGTTGTGGATGAAAATTCGACAATCGGGGTTCGTCGGCTGGTGAGGGCTTCGATAGAACCTTCGGGACCCTGCATCACAATCGCCCGCGCATAGCCTAATTTTTCCGCAGTTTCGGCGACACGCGCCAACACCGGATAATGAAAAACGCCGACGATGGCGGCTGGCGCGTTAAACGGGTTGATCAATTTTTCGACGGTGTTGAAAAAGCTGCGCATCCCGTAGTCGAGGCGAACGGGTAAAAAGCCTTCCAGCTTGGAGGAGAAGGTTGCCGAATCGACGAACGCGATCCGGTATGCAGCCAGCATCTCCCCGGCTTCGGCAAGGTTGTGCTGGACGGGGATACCGAGCGCGTCTAAAACGTCGCCGACACCGACTCCGAACTTGGGCGGCGTGGTCTGCCCGATGCGTCCGTGCAGCCCGATGTGTGCGCCACAAGCTGCCGCGAGAAACGCCGCCGCAGCCAGCAAAATCGGCGTTCGGCTTCGTCCGTCGTAAGGCACGCAGATGTCTACCGTGTGGGGTGGGGCTTCAGCGAGGCGTTGGCTGTAGCGGCGCATGACTTCCGTGAACGTCGCCAGTTCGCTCACGCTTTCCTCTTTGATGCGCAGCGCCGCCATCAAAACGGCGACCTGACTATCGCTTGCTTGACCGGACAGCACCAACTCCATCACGGCTTCGGCTTCGTCGGCGGTGAAGTCGCGCATGGTGCGCTGCCCATTGCCCACGATCTTGAGGTACTGCTGCATCTTGCCTCCCACTCATCATCATGGGGGTAGCATACGGGAAATGAGGCAGCCGAACATCAGGACATGAGCTAGACATGCGGTGATGTTTTTTTGAACAGGTGGATAGCCAGTTGGCTAATGAGGCTAGTTGACGAGGGATTGCTGGATGGCGAGGCGTACCGCTTCGACCCGGTTCTGTACACCAAGTTTGGAGAGAATGGTACTCACATGGACTTTCACGGTGGCGCGGCTGACGAAAATCTGGTCGGCGATTTCCTGATTCGTCAGCCCTTGAACCATCAACTTCAGGATAATACGCTCTCGTTCGGTCAGATTGTAGTTCGGCGGGGCAACACGCGGTTGCACCGTCAGATCGATCAATGCCTGCGTCGCTTC
>DATGQJ010000520.1:0-3259 GCA_035304265.1 Oceanobacillus sp. | reverse complement strand
ACCTCGTCTACGAGTGGGGCAAGTTCGCCGACGAGTGTTCCGCGCTGCTGTGCTTCAACCATCGTTTCCCATGAGCCAACGTCCACGTGTCCTTCGATGATCTTGCCGTCACCGACGCGGACGCGGTGCATCGAACGCCCGTATTCGTCGGCGGGGTGGAGGACAGTGATACGGACGTAGCCCAAATCCTCCATCTGTTTCACCTGTTCACGGGCGTAGGCGAAACCCGGATCGTAGAGCTTGTGATAGCCAAGCTGGAGGATGCGGTCACTCTTGGCAGCACGGGCAGCGATTTCCTCAGTCTCGCGCACGTTCCACGCCAGCGGCTTTTCGACCAGAATGTGCTTGTTGGCGTCCAGCGCCGCCATGACGGTTTGGTAATGCGATCCCGCGTGAAAGATGCCCACCGCGTCGATGTCGTCATGCTTCAGCAGGTCGCGCCAGTCGGTGTAGAGGTTAGAGACGTGGTATCGTGCGCCGACGGCTTCCAACGTGGGGCGGTGAAGGTCGGCGAGGGCGACGATCTCGAACTGCTCATAGTCGTCCATGTAAGGAAGGTGCATCATCTGGGCGATACCACCGCAACCGATAATCCCCATGCGCAGCGGCTTCATGAACTCAACTCCTGTGTGCAGTGTAAATGCCAGCTATTATAGGGTTCAGGTTTCGCACAGCCACAAGGTTGTGATATATGCCCATTTTCACTCATCGTTCGGTTATCGCGACGACCATGCAGAAGATGATCGCGTTCCACGAGGACCGCCGCGCGTTGGCGAGACTGACCCCGCCACCGATCTTCGTGCAGATGCATCGAGACGAACGGACTTCGCTCACCGAAGGCGAAATCGAGGTGACGTTGTGGTTCGGGCTGCTGCCTGTGCGCTGGATCGCGCGGCACGAACCGGGACCAACGGCAATGGCGTTCGCAGATCGGCAGATCAAGGGACCGCTGGAGTCGTGGCGACACGAGCACATCTTCACCGAGGTGGACGGCGGGGTTGAACTGACAGATCGCGTGACTTACGAGCATCGACAGAGCGGACGATGGAGTCTATTCACACGGCTGTTCTTCAACCGCTTTATGCTTCGCCTGCTGTTCGTCTACCGCCATCTGCGGACACGATTGGCAATACGTGGCAAAAGCCTTACTTAAGATCGCCATTGCCGAGAAAATCACGGCATTGCCGAGCGAAGTTCTTGCCGTTTTTGCCGTCACCGCACATTCCAGACAGGCGTCTCTACGTTGTGCCTTCGTTTGTAAAGGTGCTGGCTGCTCCGGCGTATCACAAAATGCGGTTGAAAGATGGACATTTTGGACGGCATTTTGGACCATTTTTGACCCTTTACAGGCGTAGTTATTTTGGTAAAATCCTAATTAGGTAGATGCCAAAATAGGTAAACGCCGAAGTAGGAGAATAAGATGGAACAGGCAAATCTGGAAACGCTGGTGAGCTTCTTCAAAGTGTTGGGTAACGATACACGCCTGCGCATCGTGGGTATGCTGGCAGAGAAAGACCTTACAGTGGGGGAGATCGCGGAACGGCTTGACCTGCGCGAACCCACCGTTTCGGAGCATCTTGCAAAGCTGAAGGAACTCGATCTGGTGACGGTGAGACCGGAGGGTAATTTCCGGCTGTATTCGTTCAATCCGAAGCCGCTGTACATCGTGAATCGTGACCTATTCAGCCGCGAACGGCTGGCGTCGCTGGTGGAAAATGCGCCAGCGAATGACGAAGCGAAGACGCTGCGGACATTCATCAAGAATGACCGGATCGTGCAGATTCCGACGGGGCATAAACGCCTACTGGTCATCCTTCGTTGGCTGGTGGAGAAGTTCGAGGTGGATCGTCGCTATACTGAGAAGGAAGTGAACGAGATTATCTCGAATTACCACGAGGACTACGCCACGCTGCGGCGCGAACTGGTGGACTGGCATTTCATGGCACGTGAGAAGGGTATCTACTGGCGAACGCCGGAAGCATCACAGGACAATGTGGTGATCGATTGAGCGAAACTCTTGACATCTGATTTGCCCGCGTTATGCTATTGGGCATGACCAGTTCAGCATGTATCCGTCGTTGCAGCCGTCGTCGCCGTACCCAGAATGGGTTCGGGGATTTCGTGCTGCCGGGCGGATAACCGCGCAGGATATGGATGCACAGACCTCGAACCTCGGTGTTCGGGGTCTTTTTATTTGCCTTGCCAAGCATACACACAAATGGAGAACGCTATGCCAGTCAAAGATGTCAAGAAGGTCGTGCTCGCCTACAGCGGCGGGTTGGATACGTCGGTGATCGTCACGTGGTTGAAGAACAATTATGGCTGTGAAATCATCTGCTTCACTGCCGATCTGGGACAGGAAGAGGAACTCGACGGGCTTGAGGAGAAGGCGATCAAGACCGGTGCGAGCAAGCTCTATATTCGTGATTTGCGCGAGGAGTTCTTGACCGATTTCGTTTACCCGACGATGCGGGCAGGCGCGATTTACGAGCGCGATTATCTGCTCGGCACGTCGATGGCGCGTCCGCTGATCGCCAAACATCTCGTTGAGATCGCAGAGTTGGAAGGGGCGGACGCGATTGCGCACGGCTGTACGGGGAAGGGCAACGATCAGGTTCGCTTTGAAGTGAGCGTGATGGCACTCAACCCGCGTTTGAAGGTGATTGCCCCATGGCGCGAGTGGGATATTCGCAGCCGCGAGGATGCGATTGCCTATGCACAGGAATTCAACGTGCCGATCACCAGTACGTTGAAGTCGATTTACAGCCGTGACCGCAATCTGTTCCATATGAGTCATGAAGGCGGTCCGCTGGAAAGTCCCTGGAACGAGCCGGAAGAAGAGATGTTTACGCTGACGGTCAGCCCGGAAGCTGCGCCGGATGAACCGGAATACCTCGAAATCGAGTTCGAGTGCGGCACGCCTGTGAAGGTGAACGGTGAGGCGCTTCCGGCGGTTGACCTGTTCATTCGCCTGAACCAGATCGCCGCCAAGCACGGCATCGGACGGATGGACATGGTGGAAAATCGGCTGGTGGGGATGAAGAGTCATGGCGTGTACGAAACGCCTGCGGGGACGGTGCTGCGGCGTGCGCATCAGGCGCTCGAAAGCATCTGCCTCGACAAGCACACGATGCATTACAAGGATATTCTGGCGGTGAAGTATGCCGAACTGGTGTACAACGGCTTGTGGTTCACACGGCTGCGTGAGGCTTTGGATGCGTTTGTCAGCGTGACACAGGAAAACGTGAGTGGTACGGTG